>CAJUGZ010000008.1 GCA_910585855.1 uncultured Lachnospiraceae bacterium
CTAAACACGCCCCTTTTTTTGCATACCCTGCATGAAAGCAGGATATGCAAAAAATCTTAGGTTTTCTGGCAGAAGTTAAGAACTTCTAACTTTTTTCCAAAGTCACTGCAGGCTGCCTAGGGGGTTCGCATCTGACTGTTTGTTGACTCCGAAACAAAAGAAGAATTTCACTCAAGCTTTTTTAATCTTGATATTCCTCTTGCCAAGTAAACAAATACGAATGGCAAACATCACAGACATAGCGAGCTATGTCAAAATTTTCTGATGCCGCAGATGGACATTTAGATAAGTAATTTATTAACAGTTCCTAACGCTATTATATTCTGGCTACTAGGAATATCTGAACCCATAAAGGAAATTCAGGAAGAGTCATCATTTCCCATTAGTGTTTTGGTAGCCGTTCAGATAACCTCCAAACTGTTATACATTTATACTACAACGAATATTTTACTATTTATTATAATTTTTCCGTTGGAAGTACACAGCCAAAAGCCGAATGGAGGTCTATGCAGGGTCATCATTTCCCGTCGGCACTTAGACGCTGTGTTTTAGCGTCTTAGTGTCCGCTACGAGGAAATGCTAAGCGAAAGCGGGCCCGGAATAGACCTCCATTCGGCTTTCGGCGTCCTGACTAACAAAAATTTTCAAGCTGCTTTTTTCCAAATTCCAGTTACTAGGACTGTCATATCATCCCTAGGTATTCCCCCCGCCCTATCAATCGCATATTCCAAAATATACTCCGCCATTTCTTTAGGATTCTGCAGTGTCATATCCATAAGTACCCGTCCAAGTTCCTCTTCTTTTTCTTCCCCCTCAATCGCTTCTAACACCCCATCCGAAAGCATTACAATATAATCCCCATCATATAATTTTTTCGCTGCACATTCACAGTCAGGCTCAGGCAAAATTCCAATCGGCAGACTGGTGGATTTCAATACTTCTACCCAATGATTTCTTCTGATAAAGGTAGCGGCAGCACCTGATTTTAAGAAATTGCAAGTACCAGTATATAAATCTGCCAGTGCCAAATCCACCGCCGTAGATTTTGCCGCTTCTTCACTGCCAGATAACACAGCATTTACCATACTCAGTGCCGCTGCCTCGTCAAACCCGGTACGGATTAATTCTTCCAGCAAATCAATCACTTCTTCACTTTCCTCATTTGCCTTTTCTCCAGATCCCATACCATCTACAATCCCCATCAGGTAGCGTCCCTCTGCCAAATCTACACAGCTAAAATTATCTCCTGATATGGTTTCTCCGCTTTTACTAGAAGATGCTGTTCCCTGCAGTATCATAAAATTGGTATCCTCTAAAAGAATAATCCACTCATACTCTCCATTGATAATCGTTCTGCCGCCGCTTGACGGGCAAAGGCGTTTTCCGGCGATTCTTCCGGCAATCTGTGCCGCCTCTTTTGCCGTTAGAATCCGCTTGTCCTCCGTTCTTACCAGTAGTTTTATCCGCTTTCTTCCGTTAGAAAGTGTTACAATGCTTCCTTCTTTTATATGCATCCGATTCCGTTTATATTCTTGGCAAATCTGTTCTAACAGATCTTGTTCTTCCTGCTGCTCTCTGCTAAGATAGCTGCACATGGATTCTAATAAATTTGCCGTTTCATTTAACTGTACGGCTGAGGCATAGGAAAATTCACTGTCCCCTCGAAGTCTGCCGAAACTTTCCGCTAAATGTTTCAGACTTCCTGCCACTTCTTCGATATAGTGCCTCTTTTTCTCCTCTTCTTCTTTTTTTCCTGAATCCGTTTTTATCTGTTCATATGGAACTGTCCAGCGTTCAGGGATCAAAAGAAATGCTGCCGCTCCTGCCAAAATACAGGCTTCTGTCTTTCCATTAAATAAAAATGGTACGTATAAAAGTCCTAAAAGATAACTGCAGGCAAGAAATCCAATCGTACTCCAAAGCTTTCCAAGTGAACGAAAGACTCCTGCCATTACCCCCAAAATACAAAATACCCCCAACATTCGAATATCCCCATTCCAAATTGTGGAAATTACACCACAGGCACAGCCCAATGCCGATCCAAAACCGATTCCATAGCGATATGCCATCCAAAGAATCATCAAATACATAAAAAACGGTCCAACCCATTCTGTAAATCCCCCTGCTCCCCGAAAGGCATATAAACATACCGCAAATAAAATTCCTACCGCTGTAATCTCGTCATTCTGGTAAGGACGCCCCGCCTGTTTTGTTAAAATACCATGTATTCCAATCTGAAAAATTCCAGAAAGCGCAATTACCAAACCGCCTTCCAATGCCCCCATAAGCACAAGTTCTCTTATATTTCCTCCTGCAAATGTACCCGTCATTTGTACAATTAATACAGCAATTCCGGCAATACTAGCACCAAATAAAGTATCAATCTTTCTAACCTGCCGCTTTTCAAAAATCCAGACAATTACACTGATAATAAACATTGCCGTTATGTATTTTACCGCTGCCAAAAAAGGCATCCCCGCTAACATCGTTATACTCATCAATCCCATTAAAAGCCAGCGATCCTGCTGCTCTAAAAACATTGCTGAAAAAAAAGCCACTGCTACTGGATTTAAACCATTTGTGGTACAGAATACAGAACAAATCCCCAGCCCCTGCAAAAGCAGCCGTCTTGCCCATCTGTCAGCAAAGTTTCCATCTCTCTTACCTTTCATTTTCAATTTCCAATTTCTTTTTTCCTTTCCTGTCTGATTTTTCTTATTCATTTTTCCCATTTGCCCCTCCTTTTATTTTTCCTGTTACGACGCCGCAAAAAAACTATACCAAGTATCCTTACTCTTTTTTTGTCATTCTAACTCCTTCATTTCCAAAAATCTGCTGACAAAAATAAGCACCGCTGCCATTCTTTATCGAATACAGGGTGCTAAGACTTTTTCAGATATTCCTAAGCAAAATAAACTACTTTGCTTTAAAAATAATCTCATCCTCATAAATTAGTCCAAGTTTTTCTCTAGCGACTTCCTCAATATACTTCTTTGTCTTTACATACTTGCTGCGCTCCTTCAGTTCTTCTGTCCGTTTTCCCTCTTCCTGAATCTGTGCCATTAAAGCAGCTTCTTTTGCAATATAAGCCTCATTTTTAATCTTAAGCTCCTCGCCCTTATAAGCAATTACTGCAAACAAACACAATACCATAAAGCTAATTGCTAAAATTCCAATTTTACTTTCTTTTTTTCTCCTTCGTTTCCTTTTTGCCATCTATGCCACCTCTTTTTCTCTTACTGACCGCTTTCTGCCGCTTCTGCTTTTTTTGCTGTTTTCGTTCTTCTAGCTGTTTTTGCTCTTCTAACTTTTTTTGCTGCTTTTGCTGTTTTTGTTTTTCCAGCTTCTTTTGCTGCTCTTTCTTATGTTCCTGTTTTTTTATTGTAGCTTTTTTCTTTCTTAATTGCAATCTCTTTACAAAAATCTGAAAAATCTTTTGCAACAATCCAATCATCTTTTTTACTATTTTTTCAAAAAATCGAATCGGAATCCGTAAAATTCGACTGATCAAAGGAACTGCCCATCTGCTGACAAAACGATTTACAAAAATCATCATTAAAAAAGTCGCCGCAATCGCAAACCAGCGAATTACCCCGTTATCCTGCTGATAAAACAGACGAAATGTCCCAATCGCCGCAAAACTCCAGTAAAGAATATCCTCTATTGATACCCAGATGCTCCCCCTTTTCCAAACACGCCGTTCAATACGAAGCATGTCATAAAGCAGCATTAAAAATAATCCCCAAAGAATACAAGAAAGCACATAATCTAATTCCCAGTAAATCATTTTACTCATTTAACGAAATAATCTTTTTACCAAAGATTCTCCCTTCTTTGCAAAATCACTTACTTCGGAATAGGCAAAGCTGTCTACAATCCCCTCTACATCCACTTCACCTCTCTCCACATTGAGTCGATTTACATGGAGATCTTTCCCTTTTATCTGAAGCATCCCCATATCTGTTTCAAGCAGCACTTCATTCATATCAAAGGATATCACATCTTTTACCCCGGTAATCTGGGCTGTCTTTCTCTGATTTAAAATTAACTTATGTAATGAACGTGCTGCTGTTGCTTTTTCTTCCATAGATTATTCACCCCTATTTTTTCGCAGCCCTGAATCTTTTCCTAGCCGGACAGGTTTTTTATGTTATTCTAATATATTATTTCTTTCCCCCTTTTAGAACATAAGGAAAAATAGTTTTCTTGGAAAGAACGCCAAAAGTCGAAGGAAGTGGCGAACCTGAAATAGACCTTCCTTCCGCTTTCAACGTTCCTCCCCTATAAAAAATTCTGCATACTCTTTTTCATCCACATGATTCTTTAGACCAATAGCTAACAGTGCCGAAAAAATTCTTGCTAAAACTGTACTCCACCAAATCATTATCTGCCCTCCAAACAAAGGGGGCAGGATAAGCATAAGTACCAACATAAGCAACGGTTCTATAAAAGTTAAAGTATAAGAAAATATACTTTTTTCTGTGGCATAAAAGCCTGCCGTTGTGATACGAAGAATTGCAACAAAGGGTACAGAAATCAAAAAGATAGGCATGATATTTGCAATTTCTGTATTCACGGTCTTTGATGCTCCAAATAATACACCAAGGCTTTCTTTTGTCAAATACATAATGATACAACCAATTAAGGATAAAAACATTGCAAATCCATACGCCAGTTTTCTTGTACTTTTCAGTTTGTCAAAATTCTTTTCTCCATAATACTGACTAAGCAGTGGCTGGCTTCCGTCACCGACTCCCTGCAGTATCAGATATACAATACAAATAACATAAGCGATACAGGCATAAACAGCAACAGCCAACTCTCCGCCATAAAAAATAGAAAAACGATTTATAATTATCAAAGAAATATTTGGTGACATTGTAAGCCCAAAAGGTGCAATCCCGATTTTCAGTATCGGCACTGATGCTTTTCCAAATTTTGAAAAAGGTATACGCAGGGTAAACTGCTTTTTTTGCAGCAGATAAAAAAGTGCAATCAGCATAGTAACACCCTGCCCAATCACCGTAGCCCATGCCGCACCTGCAACACCTTGCTCAAATACCCATACAAACAGATAATCCAAAACAATATTGGTAACAAAACCTGCAATCATAGAAACCATTGCATAAAAAGAACCGCCATGATTACGGATAAAAGGAACTAATCCCGTACCGACCACCTGCATAAAAGCCCCTAAAGCAATCACTGCAATATATTCTTCTCCCAATACAAGCAGTTCACCGCTTGCTCCCAGCAATCTTAAAAGCATACCATTCAAAAAGAAAACAAAAATCGTTAAAATCACACTTGAGATAACCAATAGCCACAAAGCGGCTGCTGTAAATTCCCTTGCCTGTTCTTCCTTTTTCTCTGCCCTGCAAATAGAATAATAGATTGCACCACCCATTCCAATCCCTGTACCAAGTGCTTGAATCACCGCAACAATAGGATAAGCAATATTAACGGCAGAAAGTCCCAAATCCCCAATACTATTCCCTATAAAAAAACCATCCACAATCGTATAAACCCCTGATAAAGCAAAAGACAACACCGACGGAATAACATATTGAAAAAAAGTCCTTATCTCACTGGTCTGTTTCACAATCATTTTTACCTCCTGCTTTGCTAAAAAATTCCACAAACAAAGCCATATTTTCGTTTAGCTGCTGCATACGCTCCACGCCGATTTCCTCTACTGCAGCCAATTCCGCCCTGCGCAATTCAGAAATAATTGTATCCGCATATTCCTTTCCCGCCCTTGTCAATCGAATCACTTTATTTCGCTTATCCTCCGGCAAAAAAAACAATTCTACAAACCCCTTACGCTCAAACTCCTTAAAAACCATATTAACCGTCTGCTTTGGTATCATCCATCTCTGGCTGATTTTTTTCTGTGTACAGTCCTCTCCACCGTCATAAATTGCACACAATACTAACAAACTATTAACTGACAGCCCATGTGCCTTCGCCCATTCTTCATACACATAGTTATACTCCTGCCATACAGCATAATATTTATTTAACTGCTCCATAAAAACAATATCACTTATCATAGCTGACCTCCTCAAATAAAATTAGTACGGTTATGTACCATTTATATTATAGTCCATAACCGTACTAATTGTCAAGACAAAAATTTTAATACAGCCAACACAGGCGCAGCCGAAAGCCAAAGGGAGTGCTATGCTGGAAAATGCTATCGCAAGCAGGCTCGGAATAGCACTCCCTTTGACTTTTGGCGTTCCCCATCTAAATGTAGCGGTACAGCTCTTTTGCCTCCTCTTTTTTAGTCGTTTCCTGTACATCCAGCACTTCCACCCGAACCGTTCTTGTCCCAAACTGAATTTCGATCTGATCCCCAGCCTTTACATCCTGTGAAGCCTTTGCTACTTTCCCATTTACCAAAACCCGCCCGGCATCACATGCCTCATTTGCAACAGTTCGTCTTTTAATCAAGCGGGATACTTTTAAATATTTATCCAATCTCATCTTAAATTTTCCTCCTATCATTCACAAAAAAAGACGGTACCCGTGCAGGATTTATCTACGGGACCGTCTTATCGTTTCTTACCTAATTAGAATCTAGTTCAAGGCATCCTTCAATGCTTTTCCTGCCTTAAACTTTGGAGCTTTAGAAGCTGCGATTGTAATCGTTTCCTTTGTCTGAGGATTTCTGCCTGTTCTTTCTGCTCTTTCAGAAACTTCAAATGTACCGAAACCGACCAACTGAACCTTCTCACCTTTCTTTAACTCTTCTGTAACAACGTCAACAAATGCCTTCAATGCCTTCTCTGCATCTTTCTTGGATAACTCTGCACTTTCAGCCATAGCTGCGATAAGTTCTGTCTTGTTCATGGATTAACTCCTCCTATCAAATATGTTTACTTCATAAATTGCGAGGTTTTGTTTCTGTTTTTCTCAGCACCTCGAACCCTCATGTTTATTTATAAACTCTCTTATCCCATTTGTCAAGGAAAATTATAGAGATTCCTACAAAAAATGCCGAATTTATGGGATTCCCTAACAAATCCTTTTTCTTTTTTCCAAAAGAACACCATTTGCTCTCTGACTTTGCAGTAAATTTTCTATTTTAAGATCAATTTTAAGACATATACTGACCGCCTTTTTTCCAATCAATTAGCGCAGATAACTTTCTATTCTATTCCTGTTATCTGCGCTCAATATAGGTAGCAAAGCATATTTGCCCGTTTCTAATTTTCCATCTGACGTCCTAAAAATCCTGCTGCCACACTGACTAATTTCATCTCCGTATCGCCCATAATACCTTTTTTCTCTTTATCTAACAAAATAACCGTTCCGATTACATCACCTTCGCAAATAATCGGATAAATTACCTGTGACAGATATTCTTCCTTCTGGTTTTGAATTACCGGAATATTATTTCTCCCATCTTTCGAAGACAGAAAATTTTCTCGTTCCTGCATCATATTTTCCAAAGGTTTGCTGATTGCATTTTCTAAAAGCTCTTTTTTCGCAGTTCCGGTAGCTGCAATCACCTGATCCCGATCGGTAATACACACCGTAAGTCCTGTTGTCTGTGATAAACTCTCTGCATACTGTTTTGCAAACAAACTTAACTCACCAATAGGAGAATATTTTTTTAAAATAATTTCTCCCTCCCTGTCTGTAAAAATCTCAAGTGGGTCTGATTCCCGAATTCTTAATGTCCGTCTAATTTCCTTCGGTATAACAATTCTCCCCAAATCATCAATTCGTCTTACAATTCCTGTTGCCTTCATAAAATTTAAATCCTCCATTTTCTTATCTTCATGAGCATTACAGCTTTCCTCTTATCGATGAATCACTCTTTCACCCTGTTTCTCAATCACCTTTTTATGTTTTATCTAGCGATTATGAAGTTATTATCTGTAAATAATGGGGATTTATACATCAGCCTTTTATTTCTCTCTATTTTTCCATTTTATTTTAAAAACAAAATAAGCTTCGCTCCACTATCTATAACTGACATTCTAACTGGCAACCATAAGGTTCTGCTTCTATATGTTTTTGACAAACTACCTGTGCTTCTACACATCCCATTGCCTTATAAAATACCTGACTTTCTACAGCAGAATGAGCTGAAATATACAATTTCTTTGCTCCCTCTTTTTTTGCCCACTCCTTTGCTGAATCAAAAAGAACTCTTCCAATTCCCTGTCCACGCATCTCCTCCGATACATGAATACTTGACAAATCCAAATACTTTTGTTCCCCTCCAAACAGTCCCGATTCAACCGAAACAAACCCCTTTAAACACTTCCCACAAAAAGCGCCAAAAACAAAACCCCCGGCAGAAACAGTATCTTTTAAACAATCAATCAACATTTGATAATCCGCTTCTGACCAATCATCAATAAACGGATCACTCTTAATTATCCACTCTGTACTCTCTTTTCTCCAACATTCTGTAACAACTTGACGTCGAATAAAACCCTGAAACAACGCACGATTTATTTCCTCTAGTCGTATTCTTCTATATTCTGCCATCGAAAAAACTCTCCCTATTTCTTATTATTTTCAAATACCATTTTATTATACTTTTTCACAATTTACAAGCAAAAGGGAGGGGACGCCAAAATCCAAAGGAAGGTCTGCACAGGGTCATCATTTCCCGTCGGTACTTAGGTGCTGTACTTTAGCACCTTATGTACCCGCTACGAAAAAATACTAAGCGCAAGCGGGCTCGGAGCAGACCTTCCTTTGGATTTCAGCGTCCTCCCCACCATTTAAATCAGATAAAAATATTCTAACAAGCATCCAACTGCAAGAGGAATGGAAAATGGAAATTCTTCTGGTTCTTCTGCCTCATACTGAAATACTTTTTTCTGTAAAAATATCGTTTCCAAATACCTCCACAAACGTTTCATACGCCGTTTCCCATCTTTTTTCACAAGAATAATAAAAATTCCAATTACTCCGCCTGCCAAAATACTATATGCCATACTAAATAAAAAATGTTTCCATCCCTTTAAAACACCAACTGTCCACATAAATTTTGCATCTCCCGCCCGGATTGCACCGATTCTCCAAAGCAGTATTCCTAAAATAAAGCTGCAGGCAAATCCTGCCAGTGCATCCCAAATCTTTATTTCTCTGCTCCATATCACACAGAGAAATGAAACAGCAAGTGAAAATAAATTAAAGCGATTTTTAATTTTTCTTGTTAAAATATCCTGTATCAATGCGGCACACAGTAAAAAAGCCAGTACGATATGATTTTTCATTTTTTGTTATCCTCCTGACTTTTTTTATAGTGGATTAAGATTGCTGTATAGTTGTCATTTGCAGGTGTCGTTTGAATTTTTTCTGCCATATCTTCTAAAATGCTCTGTGCTGTTTGCTCTGAATCTTTTAAATCTGTCTCTGGATGAATATAGCGGTAAAATCCATCACTGCAGATCAGATATCGATCCTGATATGCCATCTGCATCATCTGTGTAGCAATCCGACAGCTTTTTGCCGTTCCAAGTGCATTAGTCAGTGCTCCTTTTTTTTTATTGAAATCTTTATCTAACAGTGGATTTTTTCCCTTTGCAATCTCCTGCTGTTCCCATGTCTGATCGGTAGTAAGCTATATCCATTCCTTGTCCCGTTCTAAGTAGATTCGGCTGTCACCGATCTGTTTTAATACTGCTTGATTTTGATAGGCAAACAGCAGAGAAAGGGTCGTTCCTGTCGAAATAAAACATCTTTTTGACTGCTGATAAATCATATGATTCCATTGCAGGATATTTTGATTTAGACTCTGGGAAATATAGGCATGAATCTCTGGTTTTTCTAATAACTCCGGCAGCTTTCTGTTCCACCAGTTCTGCATTTGTTCTGTTACAGTCTGACTGGCAAATCCTCCGTTTCCCGTCCCTCCCATTCCGTCTGCTACCATACACAGCAGCATATCCTCTGTTCCAACTTTTCTTTTCAATATCAAACAGCGATCTTGATTTTCGGTTCTGACCTTTCCAATATCTGTAATATATCCAATCTCCATATCGTTCCACCATTCTTTAAATTTTACCGAATATGAAATGTAAATTCTTCATTGCTAAGGCGTACTTGATCGCCTTCATGCAGTTCTGTCAATGTTCCCGCTGCAATCATCTGCCCATTGATATAAGTATGGTTTTTAGAGTGTTCGTCTACAATGTAATACTGATTTCCCTGCCTGCTGATTGTAGCATGAAGTCTGGAAACAGTAGGATTGACTACAATATAGTTTGCACTTGCCTTTCCGATTGTAAACGGAAACTGACTGATTGGAATATAAACCCCATGACTGATTAAATGAACATCTTCTAACATTGCCGTTGCACACGCTTCCTCTGCCAATACAGTAGCATCCTCCTCTTGTGATAATGTATAAAAATGTGAATTTGACCATTGTTCTTCTTTTTTTTCTGCTTGTTTTATTATATTATTATTTTCTTCCTGTCTGGTCGGATAGTAATTTCTGACTCTATTTGGTTCGGATAGTTTTTCTTTGGATTTTTCCTTTTCTGCAGTATTTTCCTTTTCTGAAATAGCAGGAGGCAGTTTTAGCCCTGATTTTTCCACCTTTTCTGATTTTTCTGATTTCTTTTCTTTTCCTCCAAAAAGTTTGGAAAAGATACCTTTCTTTTCATTGGTTTTTGTCGTTTGTGTCGATTCTTGTTTGGATTCGTCTTCCTTTTTTTCTTCTTTTTCTGGCTTTGTTTTATTCTCTGGCTGTGGTTTTTTTATTTCAGGATAAGAAGAATCCGATTTTCCCGGAATAGAAAACGGCAGTCTTGACAGTCCTCCTAATGCCTTTCCTGTATTAGAAGGTATCTCCTGTTGTATGGTTTCTTCTTTCTTTTGTGTTTGGTTAAGCTGATCTTTTACAGAAAAAATCGGACTGCTTCCCTCTGAAGCAGGCTCTGTTAAAAATTCCTGAAATTCTTTTAAAAAAAATCTTGGCTGAATTAAATAACGCATTAATTTATCATAAAATGCATCCTGCTTTCCCTCTGCAAAATAGGACAATAAATTTAAAAAAAATTCTCTCCATACCCGTTCCATTCCCTGATTTCGAATATTTTCAAAAGGAAGATAAACCAAGTATGGATTTAATGTTTTATCTACATAAAGATATTCTAACTGATAAAGAAACTGATCGGCATTTAAAAAATATTCTCCCATTTTCATAATTGCATCTATAAGACGTGTATAAACAATTTTTGCCCCTTCCTTATCGATTTCATTCTGCTGAATCAAAGAAAGCAGTTTAAATTTATTTCCCAGCGGATAATTTAAAATAGTTGTTCCATTTCGATTTTGACTCTTTACAGGCAAAACCCCTAAAATCGAATTATATTCTATCATCTTTAAAAGGTATTCATTTAGATATGCTTCATTTTTATGATAAACAACTAAAAATGACTCCATCCCTCTTACCTCTGATACGATTTCATAAGTATCCATTTCACTTCTCCTTATTCTATCCAAACTTTATATCAATACGCCAAGCAATAAAAAAGGTACAAACGGAAACTCTGTCTTTAAATTTGCTTTTTTTCTACCCATCTGTACCAAACTATAGAGAGCTGCTGCTGCAAGCCCACGAAAAAAAAGATAAAAGATTCCCGGCATCCCAACCAAAAAACCACATACACATAAAAGTTTAAAATCGCCCAGTCCAAAGTGTTCTTTTTTCAGCCAGCAGATAAGACCTAAAAAAACAAAGACACAGGCTGCTGCAAATATACCATTCCAAAAGTCATAAGCACTTCCAAATCGAATTTTATAGATAAAAAACAAAATTCCATATACAATATGAAACAAATCCGGCAGCATCTGACAGCGAAAGTCAATCCAGCTCAGCGGGAGCAGATAGGCACAAAGCAGCATTTCTACTCCCCATATATAATTCCACTCTTCAAAAATCCATGTCAGATAAACTGCTGCCCCTGCCATACCAGCCGATACGATCCAAACGGCAGGTTCACGATACCATTTTTTTATCGAAATAAAAAGTATATCCGCTTTTTTTTGTATAAAAAATATTAAAAATAAATTTCCTATTCCAATTCCCAAACCCAGAATCCCCGCTAAACCATATTTCATCCGCTTAACCTCATTGTCTATTTCTGCCGAACTCCTTTTGTCTTTCCTCCAACCCAAGGATGCAGCACAACTACCTGCCTCATATCAATTCCGTCTGTAAACATAGAAAACATACCCGATTGATACTGATAAGTCGCAATCAATACCAAATCCTCTCCCTTCGGACTAAGGCAGACCTGATACTGTATCTTTCCATTCAGCATCGAACGATTTACTTTCATTTCATTTAAGTACTCATCTACCATCGCCTCTACCAGCATACTTGTCCCCAGTTCCGAACCTGTTGTCAAAAGATAATCGACAATATCTCCTCCTTTTATCTGGGCAAGACTGGATTTCATAGACTTTACGCTTTTTAAAAATGCCTTGCCCTGACTGACCAATTCTTTTAGCCGATCTAGAGAAAATTCCTGAAAAATACTTGCTGCTGTCCCGGTAATCTCCTTAAAATTTGTTACCACTCCCTCTACTTCTTTCACTTTTCCATCAATCTTTTCTGCTTCCTGATTAATCTTTTCTATTCCAAGCGTCAAATCAACCGCATAGCAATATTGGGAAAGTGTCCTTCCTGCATTATTCAGCCCCTGCTGAATCGTTAATTGTAAATACGAAATATTTAAAAAATTAATAATAAATAAAATCGCCAGTATATAAACCGGAAGCACCAGTGTTGCCTCCACCGTAATAGAACCACTCTGTTTTTGTATCCTTTGTTCTTGTTTTGCCGCTATTCTTTCCATATTAATATGCCCTCGCACTATGTACTGTAAAAGTCAGCCGTCCGTCCTTTTTCATACTCTTTGGTACAATCGCATTTGTCATAAATAAATATCGTATACTGCACTCCATATCTGCCCATACTGCCACAGCAGAATCTTCCATTTTAAACTCTTTTGACCCTCCGTATCTCATATTTGCCTGAATCAATGACTGAATACGCTCTACTTTAGTCTGCTGGTTCATCATAAGCAAAAAAATACGCATATAATCTCCATAATTCAATGTCACTTTTGTATTTTCTACACCGTTTTCTACCTGCCCGGGCACAAGACCATTTTTCTTTATATCTTCTTTTGCCTTAGCAGACAGTCCATTAATTCCATTTTTCATACTGGTTTCTGTTTTATCAAATGCCAAATCAATAGATTCACTTGCAATTTTAACCGCCTGATCCTTTACATTTTCGCTCAGTTCTGCTCCTACTTTTTTTACCTCATTTATTCCTGCTTTCACTTCCGTATTCATCTGATCCAATGCACTATTCATTCCTGCCTGATTTCCGGTTGCTTCTTTTGCCTGACTTGTCCATGTATCCAGCTCACTTGTTACAGTAGTTGTAATAGAATCCATTCCCTCCACAGTCGTATTATAGATATCATAAATCATACCGTTTGTCTTTTCCTTTACCTGCTCCTGCATATTAGACAAAAGATCGGTAGCTATATCTGTAATTTTCCCTGTAATTGTATCAATGCATTTATTAATCACACTCTCTACGGAAATCATCCAGTCACCGCTTTTTTTCAGCAGCGGAATTTTATTACTTCCTTCTCTTAATTCCACCACATCCAATACCGATTCTGCCACAGCCCATGCAATTAAAAGTACGATTGTCACCACCGGAGCAAATGGACCAGAAATTGCCGATGCAATCGCTGATGCCTGATTTCGTTTTGCCGAATCCGTAAAAATTGCTACACTATTAAAAATAGTACGAATCCCAAGCAGTTCTGCTTCTATTGTAAGCACACTCCCATCTGAATCTGGATTCCCGGTTAAAATATATTCTACCTCTGCCAAAGTTGCCGCATATTCTGCCCTCTTCTTCATCAAATCAGTTTGTTCACTTGGCATATCCTTTGAATCCACTACGTTTGGAAACGTTGTCATAATATATTCATTGACATAGATACTATCTCTTGCCTCTTCTAAAATCGCAACCAATCCATCCACTAACTGAATCCCCATATCCATTACTTTTTCTCCATTGCTGGTATCAATGACATCCGGCAAAGAATCCCGATTCTGTGCGGGCAAATCACTTGCATGTGTATAATTTACTTTTAAATCCTCTGCATTTAAGTCTTTAAATTCCTCCTTTTTCTTATCCTCTTCTTTATTTTCAATTTTAAAATCTTCTTCCTTCGCTTCTACCGTTTCTAAACAGTTGCATTTATAATAATAACTTGCCTGACTCATCAGCTTCTTTAAATTTTCTTCTAAATCTGCCATATAACCAGAAATTTCACTGCTTACAAAATTACTGTCCCCATCATTCAATGCACTCCTGATATTATAAGGTGATATTACTTCTTCTTCCATACATCGATTATCTATCATACCCGACAGTCCGCTATAAAATCCAAAACTGTCAGTTTGTCCTAACTTATAAATCGCATCTTCATACTGTCTTGCATTAAGAATTAAATCAATATTTTTTAAAATCTCCCCGCATTTTGCCTTTGCCTGTGCAATCACAGGCTCATATACGGTTCTGTAATTTTCATCTTCTGGTTTTTCCTTTAATTTACCTTCCAGTTCCCCAATATATTCATTATAACGATTGTTTATACGCTCTACCCGATCCCTTAAATCATTTGCTTCTGTATGCAATCCATCTGCTTTTACGGAAATATCCATTATTTTATCATAAAATTTTTTTATTTCTTCCTCATATTTCTCTCTATATTTCTCTTGAATATTTTCCTCCTCTTCTTCGTCTGATTCTTCTTCTCCCTCTGTCCTTTCAATAGGCTGATTTCCAATCTCATTCAACTGATCATCTAATTCTTTTCCATATAAATCATAGAGATCAACTGTATTTTCTATATTAAAATTTCCATTTGCATCTTTTGTCCCTGTACTTGGAACAAGCGAGGGAGAAAATTTCATTTCTTCTGGATTATGACAAAATGCAATCACTTTTTCATTATATAATTTTAAATCCTGAATTAATGTATCCGCTTCCTGAAAAAGGCTTTTATAAGAATTGGTAATCACAATTTGATCTTTAGCTGCTACCATTCGATCTTTTAATTCAATAATACCGATTAGTTTTCCTAAAAAACTATCCTCTCCTAATGCAATTTCAATCGGCGCACGATATTTCATATGCTCAATAATCTGATTTTCTACATAATCCGTACTGGCAAGAGTTACACTGCTTCCGGCTTTTATCGTTACTTCAAAATCATAATCATCAAAATATTTCGTTTCTTTTGTACTGTTTTGCCCCTGCTCCATAATCCAATTTGTCAATAAAGTGGAATAACTAGAATAATCTACATCTGTAATAGAAAGAGTTTGATCTACATAATTTTTTAATACAGAAGAAATTTGACTGAGTGTTTCTGCCCCTTCCGAAGAATTGAGATTGATACTGGAAGAATCTACAGCAAAAATACCATAGAGATCAAACAACATCTGATTATAATAAGACAATACCGATTCATTTGCACTGTCTAATGCAGACTCTGCCATAACCTGTGCCATTCGATACCGTCCTCCGTCTACTAATAATCCGGCAAGTACATAAGACGCTACAAAAATCAGCATTAAAAAAATACTGATTGCCCCTTTTGTTCTTCTTTTCATCTTCATAACCCTATCCAACATATTCTATATCCCACCTTTAATTTTTATTTGTAAATTCTCCTGTTGCAATATCACTTAAAAATGAAACATTACGAATAAAATCTACAAAATCAGCCTGTATTCCTTTTGCTGTAATCTCATATTTATCCGGTGAACGAAAACCAATTCGATCAAATAAATAACCTAATGGATTCTCATTTTTACGTGTGACTGTTACATTAATATAACTTTGTAAAATTCCTCTTTCCCATACTGCCCTTGTTTTTTCATTTTCAATTTCAGTATATTTTCCCAATAGGTTAGGTGTACCGCCTGTCATTCTTACTGCATAAGTTTTGGCATTTTGTTCCTTTTTTGCTTTATTTCCGCCAAATAAAACGGCATAGGGATCGTGCGTTGTAAAGTTCCTGTCTGTAATCCAACCCTTTGCCGATTCTGTGTTTTGGAATACTTCTGGATTGTCTACGCCGATGTCCTGCCAGTACATAGCAGCACGACTGGCGGTACGCATCGCTTCAGCGGATACTATAATATTTTGATAATGTACAACACTCATTCGAAGAATAATCATAATACTGATAAGAATAACCGGCATAATTAAAGTGGCTTCTACGGTTAGAGAACCTCTTTTTGTATGATCCATTCCTTTTTTCCTTTCTGTATATAGTTTAGTTTGTTTCCGTGGAGGACGCCGGAATAGAAAAGAAGGTCTACTCCGAACCCGCTCTCGCTTAGCATTTACTATTTCCTTATAGCGGACACATAAGACGCTAAAACACAACAACACAGCGTCTAAGTGCCGACGGGAAATGATGGTTCTCCGTAGATCTTCTTTTCTATTCCGGCTGTGTATTCCTAGATAAACTTTTTCTGTATCAATCAACAAAACTATAAAATTATTTTTTCTCTGCTCTGCCCAAAGTTCATAAAACTTTATTAAACTCTACTAATAAAATTACTTTCTCCATTAAAACCCTATTTTTTTCTTTATGAAGTTGCCTGCTGACTTGCTTGATTAAAAACATCATTCCCTGTGTTTGTTATAAATCCCATAATCTGATTTCTAAAAACCAAAGCTACAGCAACTAACGCTGCAATAATTAAAATCATCTCTACAGTCCCCATTCCTTCCTCTTCTTCCCAAAACTCCTGCCACATAATTCATATCCTCCTTTATTAACTTTAATTATAATTTTCTCATACAAAATCTATCACTATAGCAAACTACTCTTTTTTCATCTGAAATACACAGCCGAAAGCCGAAGGGTGTTCTATGCAGGATCATCATTTCCCGTCGGCACTTAGGCACTGTCTTGCTGTATTTTAGCACCTTATGTGTCCACTATGAAAATAGGAAATGCTAAGCACAAGCAGACCCGGAATAGAACTCCCTTCGGCTTTCGGCGTCCTCCATCCGGTTTTAAAAAATAGAAATCTCCGCTATAATAAGTTATGTATGAAAATAACTATATTATTAAGAGTGATTCACTCCCAATAACCTACATCTGCATCCCCTGAACAGCAGGGACAATTACTAACATAATAACAGCAAACAACATTAACATCATAGGAAACAGCATCTTAGTAGAAGCCTCTTCTGCTACTCGAATAGCCGCTGCCTTTCTGGAGTTCCATAGTTCTTCTCCTATACTTTTTAAAGCAGAAGATACATCTGTTCCCCCACGGTGAATATTTTGCAGAATTACTGATAAAAATCTCCGCATTTCTACTGTATTACATTTCATTGCCATACGATCAAATGCAGCATCTGCTGTTTCTCCTACTTCAATCATTTCCATTGATTTTGTTAATTCTTGATATAAAATCCGATCACTGTACATTTCCTTTGTAATTTTAGATAATGCCCCCTGCAGGGTCAATCCTGCTCCTGTCAATATTACAATCTTATTTACTAATTCCGGCATATCGATTGCAATGGCAAGGTGTCTTTCCTGTACTTTTTTTTGTAAATCTACTAATGATACATAGGGCAGCAGAACGCCCATTGCCAGTCCCGCAGCCACTCCTACTAATGGATCATTTAAAATCAGATTTAATACTGCTCCTAATAAAACAGCCAAAGCCGAATAAGTTGCTGCCTGTGCCCAATATACATGCAGATAAAATTCTGAAAAATCCGGGTCGTATAACTCCTTTAAATACTTTCTATTTTGCCTGTCAAGGGCTGTATTATATTGATATTTAGATAAATCCATAATCAAAAATCCAACCGGCATAATCTCTTTTAATGTAAATTCTTCTTTATCCAGAGGTTCGATATAGTCTTTATACTTTTTCTTTCCTCTTTCATAAAGCAATGTAAAAACTGCCAGCAAAACAATCATAACTACCAAAGAAACCATTGAAATTTCTTCCATAATCTCCTCCCCTAAATTTCAATATTTGTAATCGACTGTGCCCAAAATGCTCCTGCCAGAATCAATACCAATGCAACTGTAGAAGTCAGTCTGCCTGCCAAAGTAGTAAAAAGCGGCGTCATAAATCCATCCGTTGTCACTGTCATAAAAAATGTCAAAAGAATCGGCATAACCGTAACCACTTTCTGTTCCATCTTTTTACCAGAAAGCATCGTATCCATCTCGGTTTCAATCTCAATCTTATCTGCAATCACATCCGTACTCTGCCGGATAATCTGCACCAAATTTCCTCCGGTTCGCTTTGCCACTTCAAAAATATCTGCAAAAGTCTTTACATCCTCTATCCCGCTTCGTTCTGCAAAATTCACCAGTACATCCTCTATATTCTGATTAATCGAAACCTTACTAACCATCAATTCCAGCTCATCTACAATAAAAATCTTATGTTCCCCATATTGATTAATCATATCATCCCGTGCAATCTCCAAAGCATGTTCTACCGAATTTCCAGAACTCACTGCCGAAGACAAACTATACAGCATATCCTTAAACTGCAAAGTAAGCTGCTTTTTCCTCTTCTGAATCAAATCCTTTTCTTTTATCTTAGGATATTTCAAAGCCAGCAATGAAAATACAAGCGAAACCACAATATTCTGATAAAAAACATAGCCCAATCCAAACAACAGCACTCCAGCCAAACCAGTATAAAGAATCACTTCTCCTTTTGACATATGATACACATTATAATTCGTTGCCCCATTATAATCTTTTTCAATCACTTCTACCTTTTTCTTCTTTTTTTTCCCTTTCTTTTCCGCCTTTTCCTTCATCTCTATAACCCTGCCCTCCTTAAACACTAATATCTAATTCTCTTTTTTCTTACAAAAGCAACCAAACAGCCGAAATCCGAAAAGAAGTCTGTACAGGGTCATCATTTCCCGTCGGCACTTAGGTGCTGTACTTTAGCACCTTATGTGCCGCTACGAGGAAATGCTAAGCGCAAGCGGGCTCGGAGCAGACCTCTTTTCGGATTTTGGCGTCCTCATTCCATTTAATACGCAATTCCAGCCATCTCAAATTTATGTACATTCTGAATTGAATTTTTTCGAATTAACTGCCCCTTTAATTTTCCATTTGTATTTTTTTCCTCTATCTGATACTCATAAAGCGGATTAATCCGATACTCTCCATTTTCATATCCAAGCATCTCCACAATATTCAACACTTTCCTTGTTTTATCACTCATCCGCCCCAAATGCACAATCAAATCCAATGCCGAAGCAATCTGCTGCCGAATTGCTTCAATCGGAAAAGGCGATCCGGTAAGTACCATTGTTTCCAATCGGGAAAGCATATCTACCGGGGAATTTGCATGTCCGGTAGAAAGTGATCCATCATGCCCGGTATTCATAGCCTGAAGCATATCCAATGCCTCTGCTCCACGCACTTCTCCAACCACAATTCTCTCTGGTCGCATACGCAGAGAAGACTTTATCAAATCCCGAATCGTAATCTCTCCTTTTCCCTCCGTATTAGCATTTCTTGTTTCCATACGAACTAAATTTTTCACATTTTGTATCTGCAGTTCTGCT
Organism: uncultured Lachnospiraceae bacterium; assembly: GCA_910585855.1. GTDB lineage: Bacteria > Bacillota > Clostridia > Lachnospirales > Lachnospiraceae > MGBC114844. Next base: position 19,664 of record CAJUGZ010000008.1, read on the forward strand.
GAATCCTCTATAGTAATAATCCGTTCATCTTCTGGAATAAAATTAGATAAAGCATTTAAAAAAGTAGTCTTTCCTGAACCAGTACCGCCACTGACAAATATATTATATTTTGCTTGTACACATTTCTTTAAAAAATCAGCCGCCTCTTTAGAAATTGTCTGCTTGTCAATTAAATCCTCAAGCTGAATTACTTTTTCAGGAAATTTTCGAATTGTAACAATCGGTCCGTTTAATGCAATCGGTGCTAATACAATATTGACACGAGAACCACCCTCCAAACGAGCATCACAGATCGGATTGGCACTGTCTACCGTTCGATTGACCTGATAAACAATTCGCTGGATAATATCTTCTAATTCTTTCTCATCCTTAAATTTTTCCTTTGTTTCATATAAGTATCCACCTTTTTCAATAAAAATATGATTTGGTCCATTAATCATTATTTCTGTAATACTCTTATCATCTAAGAGCGGCTGAAGGATTCCCAGTTTCCGCATATCATTAAATACATGATTGACGATTTCTAACCGCTCTGTTACACTAATATACTGATCTCCTGCCAATTCCTTTAAAAAACGGCTGGCGGCATCTTTGATTTCTTCGTTTTTAATCTCTTTTTTTCCTTCTATATACCGCTTTGTACGCAAAATCACTTCCTTTTGTATCTCTGCCGATATTGTCATTTTCTTTCACCTGCCTGTTTTTTGTATGTAAATTTTGCTTTATTTTTTCTAAATTTCCCTTTTTATCGATTGATAATTGCTGTCATCTCCATACACATCCGATAAAAATCCCAGTTGCCGGACAATACGGTTTCTATCTCTACTCCACGAGAAAGACTTTCTGAAAATGGAATATGGATTGCTGAAGTATCTTCTGTCTTATTTTTACATTTGTTAATCACAAAATAGGAGCGATCATAGTAAGATATTTCCCGCATACTTTCGTCATTTTTCATCCGATCCATTTTTCCTCTTCCACAAACATCATCCTGAAATACCCAGAAAATCATATCGCTAAATTCCAAAAGTGCCCGGTTTCGCTCAGACAGTCCTCCTGAAAGATCCAAAAACAGACAGCCGCTTCCGACAATTTCAAAAATCTTTTTTATCAATATCTGAATATCTTCTGCTGTCATTTCAATAAAATCACTGATATTTTTTACAATAGGCAGCACAGTTACATTTCTCTTGTCTTTTTTTAATATATTTGACAAACTGGCTGAAATATCCCGATGATCCTTTATTGCAAATATCACTTCTTCCATTTCTGTTTCAAATTCTGTTTGATATAAATGATCGGTATAACCAAATTCTTCCATATTTAGATAAATTCCAGTCTTATCTTGTGCATACAATAAAGCACAAATATAAGCCAGACTAGTTTTTCCTGCTCCTCCCTGCGGCGAATAAAAAGTAATTACTTTATGTTCCTTATTAGCTGTGCTTCTCTCTTTTTTATTTGTCATCACGGCTGCAATTTTCTGCAAATCTCCAAGAATATCTGCTCCCCGCTGATAGATATTGAGTTCCTGTAAAAAACCTTCTTTGCTCAGTTTCGTTTGATTTGAAATGCAGATCGGTACACATTTACCGGAAATTTCATATTCATGAAAAAACAATTCATCTGCCAGAATCAAATCAATTACCCGACTTGAAAGATAGGAAACTGCTGCTTCTTTTTCTGTAAAAAAGGCAAATTCAAATCCAGCTTTTCCATGTTCCATGATATATGAACTAAAGCAATCGACAAAATATTGGTTTTCACTGCACACTAATATACAAACTTTCATTCTGCCACCTCTATATCCTCTCTTTATTTTTAATTATCCCCCTATAAGCATATCCATCAGCAAAATTTATGTAAATGCTCATTTATAATAATAAATTTAAATCAATCATAATAAACTACTGTTGCTACATGAGACACAGGCAAAAAATCTGTAACTGCAGTTTCTCCAAGCCAAAGATACATCAATTCTTTACAATTCTTCAGTATCTCAATATCCTTTAGTTTATAACAATTACATAAATACACTTCTTTCAATTTTGTACAATTACTTAAAAACTCTATATTTTCAAGTTCAATTCTTTTATATGATTGTCCTATATTAAGTTTTTCCAAATTAGGTAAATACATAAATGCATTATAATTATTCACCTGTTCTACATTCCATAAAATAAGTGTTTTTAAATTTTGAAAATTTTTAAGTACCCCTATATCTGTAATTCCATTACAATCTAAACGTAATACTTCAAGATTGGTACAATTTTTTAAAGCACTGATATCGTTTTCTTCTGATGACAAACTAATATGCAACTCTTTTAATTTTTTACACGATTGCAGTACATCTAAATTAGGAATATCTGATAAATACAAAGCCTCCAAATTATCACAAAACTGCAACGCTTCAAAATTCTTAATCTTGGTATTTTGAATACTTAACACTTTGAGTTCAGGCAAATACTGAACTACACTTATATCTTTTACTTCCGTTCCGTCTAAATATAATTCCTCTAATTTTGAGCAACCTTTTAGCATAGAAATATCATTAATAACTTCTTCTCGATATAAGTTATAAAAATAATCATCATTTTCAAAACCCAAATCTAATTTTTTTAAACTTTTGCATTTACTTAATTCACTTATATCACTAATATTTTGATATGATAAATCCAGTTCTTCTATATTAGAAAAAAACATTTGATCGGCTATATGTATCACTTCCATATTTTTTATTTCTTCCACATATTGTTGATCCAGTTTCATACCTAACTCTTCTTTTGTTTGAATTAGTTCTATTAAACTAGAATTCACAGATATCGCCATTCCAAAAGGAAAACTACTTGTCAGCTCATAATATTCCTTATTATTCTCTAATCCCTGTTTATTAATTCTTTTACTTTCTTCTTCACTTATTTTTTCAAAACCTCCATCTTTCCATGTATAATACGCTTCTACCACATTTCCTTGATTCTTTGTATTTGTAATTAAATAAATTTTCTCTTCATAATTTGCCAAAACAATCGATGTTTTATAAGGAGATCCACTTGTTGTATATACTTCCTTAGTTGAATATAGCATGGCACAAGTTCCATTTATATAATCAAATATTTCACTACAATAACTATTATCATCCACTTCATAAACAAGCATAAGTTCTTTTTCTCCATCCCTGTCAAAATCTAAAAGTTTTAAAAAACAAACTCCAGATAAATAAGCTCCGCTATTCCCATTATCAATACTATGAAGTGTTGCTATGCCATATTGTTGTTCATATTTTTCAATGATATGAATATAAGATTGAAACCTGTCATATTCTTCTACATATGCTCCCGTTTCATCAAATTGATAGCGTTTATTATCAATCTCATAAATTCCATTTTGGTATATTGCTCCATTCTCTTGTCCATAATACCAAATATGATTTACCTGAAACCATCCTGTCTTTATCATTCCATATTCATCATAGTAATACCACTTTTCATTCTCTTGTTTCCAATCAGAAAAAATTTTTTTCGTTTCTTCCTTTTCTTTTCCTTGAATTTCTGTCACTTGACTCAATAAAACGGTATTTTTTGTTAAACTGTTTGTTACTTGGGTACTATCTATCTCTTTACTTAAAAAATTTTCATATGTTTGAACATCCTTATTCTTTCCTTTTCTAATTATTCCAAATAATATTGTTGATAACATAATAATCATTATTATAGCCATTAATACTATTTTCTTACTCTTATTACTTGACATATTATCCCCTCCCAATTTTAATTAAATATAAAAACACTATATCAAATATATAGAACTTCTTATCCTTTTTTCTAGCGTTTCTAAATGAACAAATTTAAAAATTGACCAAAGTTATAAAAAATAACTCAAAAATAAAGACATCAAGCCTTTTTGTGGCTATGCTATTTTTGCCCACAAAACAATGACCTTCAAAGGATGATATCTTATAAAAAACAATATATACCATTCAAATATTCTTTATTACCTCCTTAAAAATTTAAATTTATTTTAGATTTCTCCTCTTCTATTATGTTATGCCATTTTTTAATTTACTCATTTACAGTATACCCTACTCTTCGACAGATTGCAATATAACTTTCTAAAAATTTATTTTATTATTTTATATAAAAGTACAAATTACTATAAATTCTTGTTTTTACCCCCCACCGAACTTATTTTACACTTTATTTATTTTTTTTTAGAATATTACTTGACAATTTTGCTTTTTGTGTCGATAATAGCAATTATACCAGATTTTACTTTTTAGCAAATAAACTACATCTAGTTATATAAAATATCATTTTATTGGATGAGTAAAGGGGGAAATTCTTATGATTTGGCTAACCGATGAACTTCTATTTTATGGTGGAATTACTGCTGCTGCTGGTTCTTTTCTAATTGCTGTTTTATATTTCTGCATTTTGCAGGTAAAAAGAATACGTCTAAATACTCAGTTAGATACAGAATACGGAAAAAAAGAAAAATAGAGGGGGAATCGATATGTCAGAAATTATTGACTCAACTTATAAAGTGATTAAAAAAATCGGTGCAGGAGGCGGTGGAAATGTCTTTTTAGCCTACCATCTGCGTCTGGAAAAATATGTAGTTTTAAAAGCAGACAAAAGAAAAATTACAACCCGCCCGGAACTGCTGCGGCGTGAAGTTGATATTTTAAAGGATCTAAGTCATTCCTATATTCCCCAAGTTTATGATTATTTTGTAGAGGGAGAAACCGTCTATACTGTTATGGATTATATTGAAGGAGAAAGTTTAGATAAACCTCTGAAAAGAGGAGAGAAATTTTCACAGCCTCAAATCATCCAATGGGCAAAACAGCTTTTAGAAGCACTTTGTTATCTACACAGTCCTACCCATGGAAATCCTCCTCGTGGATTTGTACACAGTGATATCAAACCTGCCAATTTAATGGTTACTGCTGACAATACCATCTGTTTAATTGATTTTAATATCGCCCTTGCTCTAGGAGAGGTAAATGTTATTGGCTGCAGCGATGGATATGCTTCCCCGGAACACTACGGACTGGATTTTTCCTCTAGTGGAAGTGATACCACTTATACAAATCGATCGGGCAGAAATTCTAACTTAAATCAAAATGCAGATTTCAGCCAATCCGATCCGAATCAGCTCTCCGATCGGACAGAAACAGTGGTTCTGTCTGAAACACAGACAGTAACTTATGCAACTTCTGAACCACTATCTCCTTCTAAAACAGCGGCTTCTTCTAAAAAAATGATGATTGTTCCAGATATTCGCTCGGATATTTACAGTACTGGTGCAACTCTTTATCATTTGCTAAGTGGGCAGCGTCCCATGAAAAATGCAAAAGAGGTTATTCCGCTGTCAGAAGAGATGGTCAGTCCGCAGATTATAAAAATTATTTCTAAAGCTATGAATCCAAATCCAGATCTTCGCTACCAGACAGCAGAAGAAATGCTATGGGATTTTTCCCATCTTCGTGAAAATGATCCACGGACACGACGTTTAAAAAAACATACTTTGATTGCAGGTATTTTATTTTCTGTTGTTTTTGCATCTGGAGTACTTTCGGCTATGGCTGGTCTAAAACGAATGAAAACAACAGAAAGCTGGCTAAAACTGGCAGAGTATGCAAAAACAGCTTTAGCAGAGGGTGATCCCACTGCTGCAATCGGATATGCACTTGCTGCACTGCCGACAAAAACAGCATTTTTAGATCCCGCTCCTATTCCACAGGCACAGCGGGTTCTTGCTGAAGCATTAGGTGTTTATGATTTATCAGACGGTTACCGGATACAAAAGACATTGACACTTCCTTCCGCTCCGTTTTGTCTGGCTATCGCTCCAGACGGAAAGACGGCTTCTTGTATCTATGCCTCTTCGATTGCTGTTTTTGATACTGCCACTGCTGAATTGCTAACGGTTCTTCCAGCAGCGGATTCTGCTTTAGCTGAAGTTACCTATTTAGATAATCATACTGTCCTCTATGCCGGTAAGGAAGGACTAACGGCATATGATATTGACAAAAAGACCGAATTGTGGAGCGGAAAACCCGCTACCTCTCTATGTATTTCTGCAGATAAAAAGAGTGCTGCTGCGGTATATAAAGATGAACCTTTTGCTACTATCTATTCCACTGCTGATGGGGAAATCAAATCTACGGTTGATTTTGAACAGCGTCACCAGCGGGTTACAATAAATGACAGTTTCGCCAATCCAAATGATAATTTGCTGGCACTCAATTATGATGGTACACAATTAGGAGTTAGTTTTTCAGATGGTTCTTTACAGATTTACCAATTAGACAATCCTGAAAATGATCTGCTGCTGTTTGATGAAACTTCTGGTTATACTCATTTTGAAGGAGGCTTTTTTCAACAGTATTTTGCTTTTTCTGCAACCAATGCAGAAGAATCGGTTTTTGCAATAATTGATACTGAGGCAGCAGAACAGACAGGAGGGTTTGCATCGGAAAGTGCCTTTCATGTACAGACAGATGAAAATGGGATCTATGTACAGACAGAAGATCTTTTTGTAAAAATTCATCCGGTTACAGGGGAACAGACACCACTTGTTACAATGTCAGAAATCATTCAAAGTTTTGCCAGAAGTGAACAGCATACACTTGTTGCCTCACAGGATGCTTTTTGGTTTTTTGATAAAAATGCAACACTGATTGCCCGTTTGGAAAAAGAATCTGGTGGTGATTTTGTACAAATAGCAAATGGAACTGCACTGATTGGAAACAGAGATATGCCGACTATTCCTATTTTGCAATATGAAAGTTATCCAGATATGGAATTATTTTCTTATGACCCGACTTATCCGCATGATGAAACACGGCTTAGTGCAGATGGACAAACTGTTATGCTGTTTTCTTATCAGCAGTTTCGTTTGTATCAGATCAATGGAGAGTTAATCCAAGAAGTTTCTATTCCGAATGCTGAACAGGTCTATGATCAGCAGTATATCAGAGAGGGGACGGATTCATGGTTAGAGGTAATTTATAATGATGGAACAACTGCTGTCTACAGTGCAAAGGATGGTTCTCTGCTGTCTGAAAGATTGGAAGAAATACCGGATGCATCCCTTTATGAAGAATTTTTTACAGAGAAACTGCGAATTGAATCCCCGCTTCATGGTACGCCAATAGTTTATGATCAAAAGACGGGGAAACGGATTCGGGAGTTAGAAAAAGAAGATTATCTTACTTATGTTACTCAGGCTGGGGATTTTATTGTTACACAATATATTACAACAGACGGCTATTTTTATGGACAACTTTTAAATGAAAAGTGTGAAGTTTTGGCAGATTTGCCTTATCTTTGTGATGTTGTTGGAGAAACATTGCTGTTTGATTATCCAACTGGTAATATGCGGCAGTCTTGTATTTATAATAAAAATGAGCTGATTGCACTTGCTCAAAAAGAAATGGAGAAAATCACTCAGAATTAGAATATAGAGGGATATTTATTTCGATTTATGGTTTTGAGGTTAAATTTGATATTAAGGTTTGTTTATATTTTTATGTAGTTGCTTGGAGGGGGACGCCAAAATTCAAAGAGAGGTCTACTCCGAGCCGCTTTCGCTTAGCATTTCTTCGTAGCGGACACTAAGATGCTAAAATACAGCATCTAAGTGCCGACAGGAAATGATGACCCTGTGTAGACCTCTCTTTGAATTTTCGCTATGTATTCCTCTAATCTGATATCCTATGTAGAATACTTTTATACTTTTACAGCAATGCTTTTTGTCTAACTTGGTAATATGCGGCAATTTCGCATTTACAATAAAAATGAGTGAATAGTATCTGTCTAAAAAACGGCAAAAATCACTCAAAACAAAAAAATAGGAGGATATTAAAAACGTGAGAAAACTCAAAAGAAAACTCAAAAAATTTCTGGCAGTTACACTTGCAGCTTCCTTTTTGGCACAATCCGGCACAACACTGCTTGCCGCAGGTGTCCAAAAAACTGCAGAAACTACTCCGGCAAATGTAGTTCAAGTAGAACCGGAAGAACTTACGTCAGAAAATGAAACCAAACAAGAGTCTGTAACAGACTCAGAAACTTTAACGGAAGAAGAATCTTCTGAAAATGAAACCACAGAAGAAATAACTAAGGAAGAAGAATCTTCTTCTGTTCAGGAAACTACCAAGGAAGAGGAATCTTCTTCTATTCAGGAAACTACTACAGAGGAGGAATCTTCTTCTGTTCAAGAAACTACTACAGAAGAGGAATCTTCTTCTGTTCAGGAAACTACTACAGAAGAGGAATCTTCTTCTGTTCAGGAAACTACTACGGAGGAGGAATCTTCTTCTGTTCAGGAAACTACTACAGAGGAGGAATCTTCTTCTACTCAAGAAATAAAGTCAACAGAAGAAGTTTTATTTAATACTGGCAAAAAAGTATATCATGTTGTCAGTAAAGAAGATTTTTTTGAGAGAGAATTGGGGGATGCTTGCTTTGAAGAGGATGATAGTTATACCATTCAAATTCCAGAAGAAAATCCATTTTTTCCGTATGAAGTACAATTCACTTATCAGGGAGAAGTGACAAATCAGTGGTTTCTTTCTCCAGATGACAGTATTGAAATAGGGGGACATACCTTTTATGTATCTGCATATTTTGATGGTACAGTTGTTACTCAAATGAGCCTTAATATTGCAGGAGATATTGTGACTGTATATCCAGAAGAAAAAGAATTTGTGGATGAAGATGGAGCAGATGAATTATCTTTATTGCCATTAGAGGAAATTAAGTTAACGGTAGATTTAACTTCTTATACACCAGTGGAACTTACTATGGTATCTCTTTATTCTATCTTTACTGGAGAAAATTCATTGAAAGATACCGATAAAGTAGTATGGCTAGATGGTTCTCAGATTATAAATTCGGGAGATATTATTGATTTAAAAAATAATACGAGTTATTCGACATATGAAATGATTGTTGGAGATGCAGATCAGCTTAATATGAAAAACATTCGCTATCTTGTAACAGTTAAAACAAAAGAATCAAAAGATTGGCTTATTCCAACACTTTGTGTTCAAGATGAAACGGGAAATCGTACAAATATTAATATATTAGAGAATAACTGGCTTCGAGATAAATTGAGAACATATGTTTTGTATAATGATATAAAAGATTTTCCACAAGTTTACATGAAATTAACGATTAATCCATCTATATTTCCTGAGCCGCATTTTAAAAGTGTTAAAATCTATGAAGGAAAATATAAATCTGCTTCCGAAGCAATCTCAGGGGTAGAAATTACAGATCAAATCTATAATGCAGATTTATCACAAATAGATACTGGATATGCAATACAAAGAAATAAAGATTTTTGGATTACAATCGTTGTTTTTAATGAAACAGAACAAGTTATCGGCTGTTTACCAGTAGATCTTTACTTATACACTAGGAGTAATGGAATTGATAGAGATTTAGAGTTTAGGGTAGGAACAAAACCGATTACAATTGTATATAAAGATACTTCTGTTATAAAAGATGGATGTAGATATGTCACTTATACTTTATATAAAGAATATGCGGCAAATGGTATTTATCATCAAAAATTGTTTTACTATAAAAATGGTATAGTTAATATAGATTATTCTTCTGATGTAACGGCTGCTTATATTGGAAAATATTCTTCTATAGCAGAAGCTACAGCAGCAAATGCAAAAGATATAAAAGAATCTTTATTTAGTGAAGAAGGATATCCGGCAGATTATAGCCAAGGAGTTTATGTTAGTATTTTTGTAGGCAATGATGAAGAGGAAAAGCAAGAAATTTATCAATTTTGCTTTAAAACAGAAACAGGTAAAGTTTCTAGTTATCATGAAGAAATAAAAGAAGAGATAGATGCGGATCGATTTAATGATATAACAGAGCTGACTTTTACTGGAATAAAGGATAGTAATGGAAAATCCGTTCCTCATTATACTATATCAAATAGCGAAGATTCTTATTCTGAATTTGAGTATTTGACTGTTTTGGTGGGAGAAGATGTGGATTTAACACAGTTAGCACCACAATTTAATATTTACTATGGTGCGAAATTATATGCAGAAGGAAGCAGTTCTCCAGAAGTAAGTGGTGAAAGTCTTCATGATTTTTCAAAAGGTTTCGTTCAGTATACAGTATCTGCAGAAAGCGGACGTGCTTCAAAAAATTATTGGCTTCGAATTTTAAAAGCAAATGATGAAACAAATGAACTTTATATCAATAGTTTAGAAGATAGCAGTTCACACACGGAAATAAAAGATAATGTTATTTATTCTACACGAGAAGTTTCTTTGGATGGATATCACAATTATCAACATGATATTTTACTGATTAATGCAGGAAAAAATAGTATTCCTTCTTTATCGGTAGAATTGACATCGGATGTAATTGAATTAAATGATTATTGGACACTTCATGGGACGTTTGATTTATTAGGATTTAATGATATAGAAAAAACAACTGATTATGGAGAATTACAAAATCTAGCAAAGATTCGTGTTCAGGCAAAAGATGATATTCCAGACGGTGCAAAAATTTCTGGTACATTAACGATTAAATCAAATGATACGACTTTAATGGTTTTAACTTTAACTGGTACAGTCGGAGATCCTTGTATTGTAACAAAAGAACTTCCTGCAGCCGTAAAATATGTTCCGTATGGTACGATGATTCAGAATAATAACAAGTATAGCTGGAATCAAGTGAGTTATGCGATTGAAGAAGGTTCTTTGCCAAAGGGTATGGAGTTAAGACGTAATGGAGAATTATATGGTGTTCCGTTGGAATCTGGTGAATTCCCAATTACATTAGAAGTAATTAATAGCAGTTCCGAATTTGGATCTTCTAATGCGGAATTAACTTTAATTGTAAATGATAATACCAATGCCAATGTTTATACAGCATCTGATGAAGGTTATATTATTGAACAACCAATCGGTCAAGAAAGAGGAACTTATAACTATATTTTAAATAATACAAATGATCAATTATTTGTTTCTTCTGGTGAGTATGGAGAGTTTATCGCTCTTTGGCTGAATGGTGAAAAATTAGTCGGTGGAGAAGATTACTTAGCAGATAGTGGTAGTACAAGAATTACTATTCGAAGTCAGACATTTGAGAATAAAACTGTAAGTGGCTCGAATACGATTGCAGCGGAGTTCCGTGTAGGAAAGGACGAAAATAAAGAATTAAAGCGTACTGCACAGAATTTTAGATTAGAAGTTCGAAATAACAACAATAATAGTTCTGATGATGACGATGACAGTTCCGATGATAATGATAGTTCCAGCAGTAATGACGAAAGTTCCAGCAATAGCAATTCAAATGTAAGTGAAAATCCAAATAGCAATGAAAACGTAAATCAAACAGATAATCCTGTTACTACTGATTTAATAGCCTATAATGATGATTCTTGGATAAAGGATGAAGCTGGATGGTGGTGCAAAAATCCAGACGGTTCATGGCTTTCGAACACATGGTATCAGCTTCCTTACCGAGGCACTTTTGAATGGTACTATTTCAACAATCAAGGCTATATGATAACTGGATGGTTTCTCCATAACAATCACTGGTATTACCTCAACCCAGTTTCAGACGGAACAAAAGGCAAAATGTGTATCGGATGGCAGTTTATCAATAATCACTGGTACTACCTCAATCCAATTTCAGACGGAACAAAAGGCAAAATGTATACCGGATGGCAGCTTATCAACGGCAAATGGTATTACTTCAATGAAGAAGGTACATTACTAACCGATACATGGATTGATAACTACTATGTGAATTCCGATGGAGTTTGGATCGAAAATCCATAAAATTATAAAAACTGCACAAAATAATGTACAAGGCATCCCCCGTATAACAATTCCTTTCTACATATCAACTTTGTACATAAAAAATCCGCTTATAGCCAGCTTCTATCTGCTCTATAAGCGGATTTAAATATCATTTTTTAACTTTATTTTTTCTTTTATCTCTTCCACCAATTTTCTTTACCTGATCTCTGTCAAAAACAATCCCTTATATTATGAAAAACAATATCAGCCCTACTTTTCCTTTATGCTTTAAAACTTTCCAATACTTTTAATAATAATTTTTTTCTCTTATGTTCTTCCAAAAATATCTTATATCTGTTATTCCATTCATTTGTCCACTTGTTCCTTTTCATAATCGTCTGAATTTCTTTTAACACCTCCACTGCATAAGCATAATTCTTTTCTCTACCTAAACCAACATAAAAAGCAACCTCTTTCCAATACATATCAACCACTTCTTGTGGATATTCATCAGATAAGCGTTTACTGAAATAATGTCCCTGATCTAAATTCCAAAATCTGTACGACTGATGCTGTGTAAGATATTCAATAATTTCTTTTGTTTCTCCTTTATCCATAAGGATATCAAAATAAGCGGATAAATTACGGTTCTTTATTATATTCAAAATAGCAGGTTCTTCTTTTCTAAAATCTTCATTCGATAAATCCTGTCTGCATTTCTGATAAAATTTGCACAATTCTCTGTTGTCACAACATGATAACAACTTTAATAACATTTCCTTCTGCTTTCCATAGTTTCCTTTTTTCTGATAATACTGATACATTAATTCCGTTATTGTATCCTGATTTCTGTTTCTTTTTTCTGATTTTGCATATAACTTTTCTAATGCTGCTTCATTTTTATTCTCTTCATAATATTGAAACAAATATTTATATATTTCGTCTAATCTTCCCTTCGCCTTATCTAACCCTTCCAATACAATTTTTAAAGCCATCGCCTTATCATTATTCTTCCTATAATAAGCTGCCAATTCCAAATAATCTGTAAAACCACTATTGTCAGATGCCACAAATTCAAGCATTTCATCTAATATTTCTTTTCTTACAATCCACGATATCTCATTATCTTCCAACAATTTTATCATTTCCTCAAGTGCCGCACAGGCATCCTTTTCGTCTGACTCAGAACCGCCGCCATACATATCAAATTCTTCAATAATCCTTGCTGCAATCTTCCAATTCTGTTGTATTTTGCTTTCAATTATCATTGCATAGTTATCTGTCTTTACACCTGACTCCTTTTTTTGGCAATAATGAAGCAGCAACTCTTTAGCAGACTCATTTACGCTGACAATATATGTGATAAGCTCCTGCAGCTGTTTCTTATCCAATTTCTCAATTAAACTGTTTATCGTTTTTTCATCCATTTCCTTATATACTCCTATTTTAATTTTGATAGGAACATATACATCCGATATCGTTCCATTATAGGAATCACATAACCTCCGCCATAGTCAACGATCAGAAGATACTTTGATTTATCCCCTTCATTTCCATATGCTTTTAGTATGACCGAAAAAAACAAGCCGCATCGCAAACGGTTGATAAAGATTTTGCAAATAAAGTTTAAGAACATTCATTCGCACCTAATATCACATTTTTAAGCTATTTACTGTCACGTTAATCTGAAATTCACTAATTTAAATATTTGAAACAAACGTTTACCTACTACTTGTTTTTCCATCCTTTGAAAATTATCGGACTGAAATTTTTGTGACTTATCTGAGCATATAGCAACTACAGTTTTTTCCTTTGTTACTGGTAATAGCTGATCCAACAAATTGATATTATCTTTATTTCCATTCTGCCATTCGACAAGATTTCCATATGGAACATCTGTAAATATAATATCTGCTTTAAAATTGGAATTATCTAATGGAAATTTTGATAAAATATCTATTTTAAACACTTTGCGTTCTATTTCATGTGTTGAATTTACCAATATTTCCAATAAATTGGTTGCACTATTTAGTGCTTCGATATGTGAGTTTTTATTATGTAATGATAATAAATCATTTATTTGCCGTATTCTTTTTTTAAGCCCATTTTTATCAAGCAACGTTAAATTCTCGCTGGTAAGTTGTATAGCATCATCACTTATATCAGAAGCTATTATCGTCTTTATTCTTTCAAAATTTAAAAAGCCAAGTACTGTTAGCAGATAACCGCCGCCACAGCAAGGATCATAAATACATACACTATCTGGGTTATCTAAATGATGTAAACATCTACTAAATATTTCTTGTGCAAGCCTTACCGGAAAATTAGGATAGCCTGCTCTATGAACTATAACTTTTCCACTTGCCAAATCTTCAAAATTCCTATCTTCACAATATTTGTATACCATTAATATATTCTCCACAAACCAATCATAAGATTTTTTCCATAATCCAATTATCAACCATTCCAGCAGCCTGTATAGGTGAAATATCAGAAGTGTCCAGTAATGTTATAGGATATAAAACATTCTCGTTTGACTGCTGTTTCAGCCATTTATTGAATACTAAAATTATAAAAGTTCCATATTGATAGATTTCTCAGTGAACCCATAGT
>CAJUGZ010000009.1:0-31074 GCA_910585855.1 uncultured Lachnospiraceae bacterium
GCGCCCCGGTTCGTCTGGTTGGATGAACCGAAATCAGAAGCCGTAGACTTTCTTACCGTTTGGAGCGGAGCAGGCAAAGAACAGGAGCAAACCGCCTCTTGCGTCCGGTGAAAGCAACCCTTTTTGGTTAAAAAATAAAATCTGATGTTTTTTAAGTGTTGCATTTTTGACTTAGATTAGTTAGAATATCTGTAAGAAAAAGAATGGGGGCATATGGCGATGCCAAATATACAGATATTAGATCAAAATACAATTAATCAAATTGCGGCAGGAGAGGTGATTGAACGACCAGCTTCTGTAGTAAAAGAATTGTTGGAAAATGCGATTGATGCAAAGGCAACTGCTGTAACAGTTGAAATCAAAGAAGGGGGAATCTCTTTTATCCGCATTACTGATAATGGCTGCGGAATTGCGAAAGAAGAGATTCCTCTCGCCTTTTTGCGTCATTCGACCAGTAAAATTCGTTCGGTAGAGGATTTGATGACGATTCATTCTTTGGGATTTCGTGGGGAGGCGTTATCTAGTATTGCTGCGGTTTCACAGGTAGAATTGATTACTCGAACCCCTTCTTCTTTTAATGGATGCCGTTATTGTATTGAGGGAGGGACAGAAAAAGGATTAGAGGAATTTGGATGCCCGGAGGGGACGACTTTTTTAGTCCGCAATTTATTTTATAATATACCGGCAAGACGAAAGTTTTTAAAGTCAGCACAGACAGAGGCAGGATATATTGCCGATATGGTAGAAAAAATTGCACTTTCCCATCCAGAGATTTCATTTCGTTTTATCAATAATAATCAAAGTCGGCTGCATACCAGCGGCAATCGCAATTTAAAAGATATTATTTATAGTATTTACGGAAGAGATATTGCTTTAAATCTGCTGCCTGTCGATGCATCTATGGAAGCGGTTTCGGTTCATGGACTGATTGGAAATCCTGTGATATGCAGAGGAAATCGTGCTTATGAAAATTATTATATCAATGGCAGATATATTAGAAGTGAAGTTATCTCCAGAGCGATTGAAGAAGCCTATCAATCTTTTTTAATGCAGCATAAATATCCTTTTACTGTACTGCATATTCAAATTGATTCCAATTTATTAGATGTCAATGTGCATCCAACCAAGATGGATCTGCGGATTGGAAATGCAGAAACCATTCTGGCTTTTCTCTATGAAACAATATATAGTGTTCTATCTTCCAAGGAACGGATGCCGGAAATTTCTTTGGAAAAAAAGAATTTAAAAAGTGAGAAAAAAAAGACGGAACAATCCGTTATGAAAAAACAGGAATGTCCGATAGAACAATCACAGCATAAGGATGCAAAAGAAATACAGACAGCACAAAAGCAAATGATAAAAGAAACAGCAAATTATACGGCATATACCGCTGCGGATGTTGATAAAGAACAAAAAAAGAAGCCAGAACAAAAGGCAGAGCAGTTAGAGTTGTTTGATGGGCGGCTGCTTTCAAAAGAAGAAAAAAATTCTTATCGGATTATTGGACAAGTATTTGAAACTTATTGGTTGATTGAACAGCAAAATCAGTTATTTTTTATGGATCAACATGCGGCTCATGAAAAAGTATTGTATGAAAAAATAATGAAACGGCTGCAGAAACAAGAATATTATTCTCAAATGGTAAATCCGCCGATTCTTTTTACACTTTCTATGAAAGAAGAGGAACGGCTGGCTCGATTCCAGAGTTATTTTAAGAAAATTGGTTTTGAAATTGAACATTTTGGCGGGAAAGAATATGCGATACGGGCTGTTCCAGATGATTTGCTTGGGATTGCACAGAAAGAAATTTTTTTGGAATTGTTAGATGGATTGGCGGAAGAGGTACGGCAGCAGAATATTTCTGATATGCAGGTAGTTTGTGAAAAGGTGGCTCGTATGTCTTGCAGGGCAGCAATAAAGGGGCGTTCTGCTTTTTCTGTGCAGGAGGCAGAGTCTTTGCTTCAGGAATTGATGACGTTGGAAAATCCATATCACTGTCCCCATGGTCGTCCTACTCTTATTATGGTTAGTAAGTATGAATTGGAAAAGAAATTTAAGAGGGTGTAAAGAAATATGATACGATCTTATTTCTCTGCATCCATTATTCGACTATGACAATGCATTTGATGAAATTTTTAATAATTATTCAGCGATGTGTAAGGTAATAGAAAAGATGTTAGGAGAAACATATTTGGAAAGTTTTAGAAAAAGAGTGGGTTTATTTTATAAGGAATTGGTCGAATAGAAAGGATGGAAGATGTGAAGAGATTGCCGCTTATTGTGTTGACTGGACCGACTGCGGTTGGGAAAACAGATACTTCGATTGCGCTTGCGAAGGCGGTTGGTGGGGAGATTATTAGTGCGGATTCGGTTCAGGTTTATCGGTATATGGACATTGGATCGGCGAAGATTACGAAAGCAGAAATGGAGGGTGTGCCGCATTTTTTGATTGATGAATTTGAGCCGGATGAAGAGTTTAATATTTTTGTGTTTCAGAAGCTGGCATATCGGTATATGGAGGAGATTTATGGTAGGAGGCATATTCCTATTTTGACCGGGGGGACTGGGTTTTATATTCAGTCTGTGCTTTATGGGATTGAGTTTGATGAGAGCCAAACGGATTTTTCTTATCGGGAAGAATTGGAAGAGTATGCGGCACGGTATGGAGTGGAGGCATTGCATGAGCGGCTGCGGCTGGTGGATGAGGAGGCGGCAGGATGTATTCATGCAAATAATAAAAAGCGTGTGATTCGTGCTTTAGAGTATTATCATCAGACACAGCACAAAATTTCTGAGCATAATAGGGAGCAGCAGAAAAAGGAATCGCCTTATCGGTTTGTTTATTTTGTGTTGAATCGGAATAGGGAAGAACTCTATCGAAGGATTAATTTGCGTGTGGAGAAGATGATAGAGCAGGGATTGGTAGAAGAGGTTAGGGGGCTTTTGGAGAGGGGATATACTCGGGATTTGGTGTCTATGCAGGGGTTGGGATATAAGGAGATAGTTGCTTATTTGGATGGAGAGTATTCTTTGGAGGAAGCGATAGAGCGGATTCAGAAAAATACACGGCATTTTGCAAAGCGGCAGCTTACATGGTTTCGCAGGGAAAAAGATGTGATTTGGATGGAAATGGAGCAGTATGCAGGGATGCAGGAGTTATTGGAGAGGATGATTGACGTTTTAGAAGAGAAAGGGATTTTTTTGTAGAAATTTGGTTTTGTATAAAAGAAAGAGGGTAAAAATGGCGGATGATTGTTTTATAAAGAATGAGAAATTGTATCAGATATATCGGGCACTTGGTATTAGTGAAGCGGTGTATGAGTATGGGGAGAAGTATTGTAAATTGTTGAAGCCGCGGTTTTGTGAGATGGATCGGGTGGCAGAGTATAACCAGATGAAAGTATTGCAGGCGATGCAGAAAAATCGAGTGAGTGAAGTGCATTTTGCTGCTACAACAGGGTATGGTTATAATGATTTGGGGCGGGATACGTTAGAGCAGGTTTATGCGGATATTTTTCATACGGAAGCAGCGCTTGTAAGACCGCAGCTTACCTGTGGGACACATGCTTTGGCGATTGCTTTGTTTTCTAATTTAAGACCGGGGGATGAACTTCTCTCTCCGGTTGGGAAGCCTTATGATACCTTGGAGGAATTGATTGGGATTCGGGAATCAATGGGGTCTTTAAAGGAGTATGGGGTTTCTTATCGGCAGGTGGATTTATTGGAGGACGGCAGTTTTGATTATGATGAAATAAAGAAGGCGATTAATGAAAAGACGAAATTGGTGACGATTCAGCGTTCGAAAGGGTATCAGACCCGCCCTACTTTATCAGTGGAGCGGATTGGGGAATTGATTACTTTTATTAAGGAGTGTAAACCTTCTGTGCTTTGTATGGTGGATAATTGTTATGGCGAGTTTGTAGAGGTGATTGAGCCATCGGATGTCGGAGCGGATTTGGTAGTCGGTTCTTTGATTAAGAATCCCGGAGGAGGACTTGCACCGATTGGAGGTTATATCTGCGGGAAAAAAGAAGCGATTGCACAGGCGGCGTATCGATTGAGTGCGCCGGGGCTGGGAAAGGAAGTAGGGGCTAGTTTGGGACTGAACCAGTCGTTTTATCAGGGGTTGTTTTTAGCGCCTACGGTGGTAGCGGGAGCATTGAAGGGGGCAGTGTTTGCGGCAAATCTTTATGAGAATTTAGGATTTCGTGTTATACCGAATGGGACGGAAAGCCGACATGATATTATTCAGGCGATTGAGTTTGGTTCGCCGGAGGGGCTGATTGCTTTTTGTAAGGGGATTCAGGCTGCTGCCCCGGTAGATAGTTTTGTTGAGCCGGAGCCTTGGGCAATGCCGGGGTATGATTCGGATGTGATTATGGCAGCAGGAGCATTTGTGCAGGGTTCTTCGATTGAATTAAGTGCAGACGGACCGATTCAGCCGCCTTATGCTGCTTATTTTCAGGGGGGACTGACTTGGTATCATGCCAAGTTTGGTATTTTAAAATCCCTTCAGCAGATGGTGCAAGAAGGGCTTGTACAAATAAACCCTGTTGTGATACACTAGAAGGTGTGAAAACAGAAAAAGGGGGATAGAAACGTGGCATCAACATTTGGAAGAAACAAAAATGCATGGGCATTGGTACTGCTGCTGTTAGCCGGAATTGTATTAGGAGGATTTATTGGTTCTTTGGCAGACGGAATCTTTTTTTTACGCTGGCTTAATTACGGACAGACTTTTGGGCTAATCAGTCCGATTACGTTGGATCTGGGGATTTTAGTAATTACATTTGGTCTGACGATAAAGATTACGCTCTCGGGCATTTTAGGTGCGATTGCTGCAGTTGTGATTTATCGTCTGTTGTAAGAGAAAATGTCCTGAATTATCCTAGGAGAGGAGATTCGTAGAAAGGACAGAAAGAAATGAGTAAAAAGATAAAAGAAATCGCAGCAGAGGAACGTCCATACGAGAAATGTTTGATGCATGGAGCGAAGGCACTTACAGATGCAGAGCTTTTGGCAATTATGCTTCGGACAGGGACAAGGGGAGAAAATTCCGTTGAACTTGCCGGAAGGGTTTTAGAGTCTTCCTGTATTCGGGGGATTTTAGGGCTGCAACATCTGACTGTACCGGAACTGATGAAGGTAAGAGGAATTGGAAAAGTCAAAGCGGTTCAGATTGCCTGCCTTTCAGAACTTTCGAAACGTATGGCAAGGGCAAAACGGACAGAACGAGCAGCTTTTTCTTCACCGGAAGAAATTGCCGACTATTTTATGGAAGAGATGCGGCATAAGGAACAGGAAGAACTTTATGTACTAATGATGGATGGAAAAAACCGCCTGCTTCATTGTATCCCATTGTTTAAAGGGACGGTAAATGCTTCTTTGGTGTCGCCCAGAGAAATTTTTATTGAAGCAATGAGGCATCAGGCGGTTTCGATAGCACTTCTTCATAATCATCCAAGCGGAGATTCTTCTCCAAGCCGAGAGGATGTTCTGATTACCAGAAGAATCCGTGATACCGGGGAATTAGTTGGAATTCCTTTATTAGATCATCTGATTATTGGGGATACTAACTATGTAAGTATGAAGGAGCGAGGAATTTTATAGAAGGGAGCATAAGATGGCACAGAATGTAATTGGTATCGATTTAGGTACCAGAAGTATAAAAATCTATAATAAAAGCTCAGATACTATACTGAATGAAAAAAATATGATTGCCATAGAGAACAAAACAAAGATATGTGCAATTGGAGATGAGGCGTATGAGATGTATGAGAAAGCACCCGATCATATCGTGGTAGTTTTTCCGGTAAAACTAGGGGTAATTGCAGATATTCAAAATATGCAGAACCTGCTTGAGCGGTTTGTAAAAAAGGTTCGAAATGCTAAAGGAGCATTTCAGAGCAATGACTTTTGTATTGCTGTTCCAACCAATATTACGGAGGTGGAAAAAAGAGCGTTTTCGGATTTAATCAGCAGTTCAAAGGTAAAAGCAAAAAAGATTATGGTAGTAGAAAAACCGGTAGCAGACGGCGTAGGTGCAGGGATTGATGTAGATGGACCGCAGGGAAATATGGTCGTCAACTTCGGTGCAGATACAACCGAAATATCTGTTCTATCGCTTGGCGGCATTGTGATCAGTAAGCTGGTACAGATAGGAGGAAATCGGCTGGATGAAAATATTTGCTCGATTGTAAAGAAAAAATATAATTTAATTATTGGAATGAAAACAGCAGAAACACTAAAGCGAAATTTAGGAGATGCGGTCTATATGACAAAGGACAGTATGAAAGTATACGGGCGGGATATTGTCAGCGGACTTCCTATGGAGCGAAATATTCTTGCTGAATCGATTTATGAGGCAATTAACGATACGCTTCAGTCTATTACGGCACAGATAAAGATGATTTTGGAACGAACACCGCCGGAACTGGCAGCGGATATTATTGACACCGGAATTTATTTGACCGGTGGTTCTGCAGAACTGCGGAACTTTGATCAGCTTATCCATCAGGAAACGGAATTAAAAGTCAATATTCCGCAGAATCCGTCGGAATGTGTAGCACGTGGAATTGCGAAAATCGTCACTGATCCGCAGTATGCGTCTATGGCATATATTCCACGGGATAAAATATTTAATTAATAAAAAATGGAATAGAATAGGGAATACAGTAAGGACATTGTTTATGAAAAAAAAGAAAAGATTTTCCTTAGAGCCAAAATATTTGCTCCTCATCCTTTCGATTCTTTGTGTAGCCTCCTGTGTATTGAGTATTACCAATGTTCCGATTGCCAAGCCGCTGCAAAATATTACAGGTTATATTCTTGTTCCGGCTCAGCGGGGGCTGAATCAAGCGGGAAAATGGTTAGTGGAGCTGTCGGATAATTTTACAACTTTACGAGTGGTGATGACAGAAAACGAACAGTTAAAGGAGCAATTAAATGCCGCATTGCAGCAGAGCAGTAATCTAGCACAGGAACATCAGGAACTGATGCAGTTAAGGCAGCTTTATCACCTTGACGAAACCTACCAGTATGAGAAAGTGGCAGCAAAGGTAATAGGAAAAGATCCGGGAAATTGGTTTACGATTTTTCAGATTGACAAAGGCAGTTTAGACGGAATCGAAGTCAATATGAATGTGCTTGCCGGAAACGGGCTTGCTGGAATTGTGATTTCTGTTTCGGAACACAGCTCGACTGTGCGGGCAATTATTGACGATTCCAGCAATGTTAGTGCAAAATTTGCAGTAACTTCTGATATTTGTAATGTAGCAGGAGATTTGACTTTAATGAATGACGGCAGAATCCGGGTAGAGGATATTTCAAAAACAGCAGAGGTGTTTGACGGTTATACACTTGTCACTTCTCATACCAGCAGTAAATTTCTTCCGGGCATTTTAATTGGCTATGTCAGTGAAATTACGATTGATGCCAATAATCTGACCAAATCCGGGTATGTAACGCCGGTTGTAGACTTTGAACATTTAGAGTATGTTTTGGTGATTACCGAACAAAAGCAGACTGATTAGGAGGGATGAC
This sequence comes from uncultured Lachnospiraceae bacterium, assembly GCA_910585855.1. Classification (GTDB taxonomy): domain Bacteria; phylum Bacillota; class Clostridia; order Lachnospirales; family Lachnospiraceae; genus MGBC114844. The sequence continues at coordinate 7,543 of CAJUGZ010000009.1, forward strand.
ATGCTTCGTATACTGATGACAGGGATTTTTATTCTTGTATTTTTTCTTTTGCAGATTACGATTGGACAGAGTATTGCCATCGCTTCTGTAGCACCAAACCTGCTTTTGATTCTGACATCCGAGTTTGGTTTTGTGCGAGGACAAAAGACCGGGATTTGGGTAGGTTTTTTTGGCGGATTATTGTTAGATATTTATTATGGAGATGCGATTGGTTTTTATGCACTGCTCTATATGATAATCGGCTATTTAAACGGATTTTTTCATCAATTATACTATGATGAAGATATTACGCTTCCGATTGGTCTTTTTGCTGGAAGTAATCTTTTATATGGTTTTTTGGTCTATATCATTCGGTTTTTATTAAGAAACCGCTTGCGTTTATCCTATTATTTTCCGCATGTGATTGTGGCAGAAACCGTTTATACGTTACTGATTGCCGTACTGATCTATCGCCCGATTTTAAAGATAAATCGAATAGTAGAGAAAATCGAGAAAAGGAGTGCAAATAAATTTGGTTAAAGAATTTTTTCGAAATCTCTGGAATACCCTTCGTGCAAGAACTTTTTTTCTAAGTCTGATTTTTATTGGACTATTTGCGTTGCTTTTGGTTCGGGTATTTCAACTGCAGATTGTAAATGGGGAGAGTTATTTAAATGATTATCTATACCAGTCAAAACGAACACTGGATATTGACAGCACAAGAGGGCTTATCTATGACAGAAACGGCAAGGTGCTTGCCTATAATGAATTAGCTTATGCTGTAGTTATTACAGATGATGATACACAAAATAACCGGCAGATTAATCATACGATTTATCAAACTATTCGTTTGATTGAAAAAAATGGGGATACATTAAACAGTGATTTTCGGATTGCGATTGATGAAAATGGAAATTTTATTTTTACCACTCTTTCTGAAAATACAAGACTGGGATTTTTGCGGGATGCCTATGGAAAACGAAGTATCGAGGAATTAGACACAGAAAAAGAAAAACTTTCGGATTCTACAGCAGAGGATGTTTTTTTGTATCTGTGCAGCAGCGAACGGTTTAATATTGTCAATGAATTATCTTATTCCTTGATGACAGAGGAAGAACGAAAAGAAGTGGATGAAGGAAAGCAGTATGACGATTTTCGTATTTATTCGAATGAAGAAGCATTAAAGATTTTATCGGTTCGCTATGAACTGTCTTTTAATTCTTATCAGCGCTATCTTCCGACCAAAATTGCATCAGATGTCAATACTTTGACGGTAGCGGCAATTAAGGAACATATGGCAGAACTTCATGGGGTTTCTGTAGAAGAAGAAACCATCCGCAAATACAATGATGCGATTTATTTTGCACATATTATCGGTTATACCGGAAGAGTGGACAGTGATACATTAAAAGAACTGCAAAAGGAAAATCCCGATTACAGCCAAAACGATATTGTAGGAAAATCCGGGATCGAGGAATATATGGAAGTAGCCCTGCATGGAAGCAAAGGGAAACAGACGGTCTATGTAGACAGTGTCGGATCGGTTTTAGATGTAGCAGATGTCACACAGCCGGTTGCCGGGAATGATATTTATTTAACAATAGATGCGGATTTGTCGATTCAGATTTATCAGGAGTTGGAACGATACCTTGCCAGTATTTTATCGATAAAAATTGTAAACCGGGATGTACCGGTCAAACCAGATTTATCGGCTTCGAATCGGTATATTTCGATTAAAGATGCCTATTATGCACTATTTAATAACAATATCTTAGATGTAACCCATTTTTCGGCGGAGGATGCTACAGAAACAGAACAGGCGGTCTTTACTGCTTATCAGGAAAAACGGGATCAAGTAGTTCAAGAATTGTCAAATGAACTGATGAATGAAAATGCTGCGATCTATAGTGCACTATCTGAAGAGTATCAGGTTTATATGTCTTATTTATATACGATGCTTGCTGACGCAGGCGTATTGGTAACAAGCCGAATTGATACCTCTGATACCACTTTTATTGCTTGGAGAAATGACGATGCCATTAGTCTGAGGGAATTTTTAGGCTATGCAATCAGTCAAAACTGGATTGATACTTCCAAATTAAAATTAGACAGCAAATATTCCGATACCGAACAGGTCTATCTGGCTTTGGTCAGCTATATTTCGGAAAAACTGGTACATGATACCGGATTCAGCCGAAAAGTGTATAAATATATGATTCAAAATTATACGATTCGTCCGACACAGATTTGTACACTTTTATTTGATCAAAATATTATTGCCTATAATGAAGAAGAGTATCAGTCTTTGCAGAGAGGAAATTCCGTAACCGCTTATTACTTTTTTATGTCAAAGATTACTTCATTGGAATTGACACCGGCACAGTTAGGGCTTGATCCTTGTTCTGGTTCTGTCTGTGTAGTCGATCCAAAAAACGGAGATGTACTTGCTATGGTAACTTATCCGAGTTATGATAACAACCGTTTGTCTGGCTCGATTGATGCCGAGTATTGGAGCAGACTTGCCAATGATCAGTCCAATGCGAAACCATTGATTAACCGTGCAACTATGACAAATACTGCTCCCGGTTCGACTTATAAACCGCTTTCGGCAATCGCTGGACTAGAAGAAGGCGTGATCGGACTGAATGAGCGGATTCGTACAACTGGAATTTATGATCGCTATAAACCAGAAGTAAAATGCTGGATTTATCCGGGAAGTCATGGTTCGATTACAGTTACGGAAGCGATACAGCACTCCTGCAACTATTATGTCAATGAAATAGGCTATCGCTTAAGTTTAAATTCGGCGGGGGAATATATTCCAGACTATGGATTGGAACGATTAGGAAAGTACGCAAAGATGTTTGGTTTAGGAGAGTGTACCGGAATTGAACTGACCGAATCTTTGCCGGAGATTTCGACAGAAGATCCCATTCGTTCTACTATGGGGCAGGGCAACAATAACTATACTAATATTCAGCTTGCCCGTTATGTTATGACACTGGCAAACAGCGGTTATAACTATCAGCTTACTTTATTAGAGAAACGAACCAACTCGGAAGGCGGTCTAATTGAGCAGTATGAAGCAAAATTAGCAAGAAAAGTAGAGATTGCCGACAGTAGTTGGAATGTGGTACACAATGGGATGCGTGCAGTAGTAGAGAGAGGATCGGTTTCTTCAATTTTTCGTTCTCTTTCGGTTCATGTATCTGGAAAAACCGGAACTGCACAGGAAAACGCATATCGTCCGCATCATGCACTATTTATTGGTTATGCACCAAGCGAACAACCGGAAGTGGCTGTCAGTGTTTTAATTCCAAATGGATATACTTCCAGCTATGCCGCTGAAATTGCAAGAAATGTTCTTGCGATTTATTTTGGAGAATCAGGAGAGGAAAATGTATCTACTCCAAACGGTGCAGTTGTAAACGACTAGTAAGAACATACAGGAAGGTGGAGTTATGAAAAGATGGAAAATGAAAATATAAATAACAAAAAAAATAAAAAACATCCCGTTATGATTAAAAGCAATAAATACGGAATTACCATTATCTTAGACGACCAAATTCCTTTTGAGGAGTTAAAGGAAAAAGTAGCGGAAAAATTTTTAGAATCAGCCAGTTTTTTTGGTTCAGTGCAGATGGCGGTTTCCTTGGAAGGAAGAAAGTTGTCAAAAGAGGAACAATGGGAAATCTTAGATTTGGTTACGGAAAATTCGCAGATTCAAATTGTCTGTTTGATTGAATCGGATACCGAAAAAGAAGAATCGTTCCGACAGTCGATGCATACCAGATTAAATGAATTATCGGCGCAGAACGGGCAGTTTTATAAAGGAATGTTACGTTCCGGGCAAGTACTAGAAACCGAAACCAGTATTGTGATTTTAGGGGATGTTAATCCGGGCGCAAAGATTATATCAAAAGGAAATATTATTATTTTAGGAGCATTAAAGGGGATTGCTTATGCAGGGGCAGCAGGAAACGGCGGTGCTTTTGTTGTGGCACTTGAGATGAATCCATGCCAGATTCAGATTGCAGATGTGATTGCAAGAAGCCCGGATGAAAAAAGAAAAGACGAAAGAAAAAAAATTGATAAAGAACCAAAGATTGCTTTTATAGAAAATGGGAATATTTATATTGAGCCTCTTAGTCGTGATATATTAAAAATTATTCATTAATAAGTTTGATTATCTTGCAAAATAACAGGAATTATGAGATAATTGTTCCGATTAGTATGAAGTGGAGGACACCAAAATGAGTGAAGTCATAGTAGTAACTTCCGGAAAGGGCGGAGTAGGGAAAACAACAACATCTGCAAATGCAGGAACCGGGCTTGCAAAATTAAATAAAAGAGTAGTATTGATTGATACGGATATTGGACTTCGAAATTTAGATGTTGTAATGGGATTGGAAAACCGGATTGTTTATAATCTGGTGGATGTAGTGGAGGGAAACTGCCGGATGAAGCAGGCATTAATTAAAGATAAACGCTATCCGAATCTCTGCCTGCTTCCTTCCGCACAGACAAGGGATAAAACATCGGTTACACCGGAACAAATGAAAAAATTGACAGAAGAGTTAAGAGAAGAATATGATTACATAATCCTTGACTGTCCGGCAGGGATCGAACAGGGATTTAAAAATGCAATTGCCGGGGCAGACAGAGCCATTATTGTAACAACGCCGGAAGTTTCGGCAATTCGGGATGCTGACCGGATTATCGGATTATTAGAAGCAAATGAATTAAAAAAGATTGAATTGATTGTAAATCGTATTCGGATGGATATGGTCAAACGTGGCGATATGATGTCGATTGCGGATGTAGTAGATATTTTGGGAATCGACTTGATTGGTGCTGTACCGGATGATGAAAATATTGTAATTTCCACCAATCAGGGAGAACCTTTGGTTGGAGATGATTCTCTTGCCGGACAAGCCTTTATGAATATTTGTCACCGAATTTTGGGAGAAGAAGTCCCTTGGCTCGATTTAAGCGGAAAAAGCAGTCTCTGGTCTAAGATAAGTGATATATTTAAGAAAAAGTAGCGGGAGGCTTGGGAATGGGATTATTTGATATATTTAAGAAAAAGGGCTCTGGTGATATGGCTAAGGACAGACTGAAGCTGATCTTGGTTTCCGACCGTGCCAACTGTACACCAGAATTGATGGAAATGATTAAAAATGATATTATTAATGTCATCTCAAAGTATATGGAAATTGATGCAGAAGGATTGGATATTCAGATTACACAGACGGAATCAGAAGGCAACAACGGTACGGTTCCTGCCCTCTATGCGAATATTCCGATTCGTGATATTAAACAAAAAATTTAGAATTGACAGGTGAAGGTATGTTCCCATTAAAAGAGTATAAGTTTCGATGTTATAATTTCAGATTGCTGCTTTATATTAGCTGTCTTTCTGTAATTGGTATCCAAGTGATTGGAAGTGCAACAAACTATGACGGGCGTGAAACCAAACAAATGATTTGTTTTTTGGTCGGTTTCGTGCTGATGTTATTTCTTTCCTTGGTTGATTATCACTTTGTTTTAAAATTTTATTGGGTTTTTTACCTAATCAATTTGGTATTATTGATTACAGTAGAAGTGATTGGGCGGACTTCCGGCGGGGCGCAGCGGTGGATTCAGCTTGGAGGATTTCGGATTCAGCCGGCTGAACTTTGTAAAATTTTATTGACTTTGTTTTTTGCAAAATTTTTTCAGATGTTTCAGGAAAAAGTAAGTTCCGTTAAGGTACTTGGGGCAGCCGTTGTATTGTTTATTATTCCGCTTGCTCTTATTTTACACCAGCCGGATCTTTCTACAAGTATTGTGATTGCCTGTCTTTTTGCATCCATTGTTTATGTAGCAGGACTTAGTTATTTTGTAATCGGAGGAATCCTTTCGGTTGGTCTTCCTGTTTTTGCTTTTTTGGTTTATAAGATTATGCAGCCAAATCAAACCATTATTGAACCGTATCAAAAAAATAGAATTTTTGGATTTTTATATCAAAATGCAACTGCAGAGGAAGCGGCAAAAAGGGGATTGGATTTAAATTTAATTAACAGTATTAATTATCAGCAGAAAAATTCGGTATTAGCAATCGGATCGGGACAGCTTTTCGGAAAGGGGATTGCGAATAATACAGTAGCATCTGTAAAAAATGGAAATTTTTTATCGCAGCCGGAAACAGATTTTATCTTTGCGATTGTAGGAGAAGAAATGGGGTTTGTTGGTTCGGCTTTGGTAATTATTTTATTACTTTTTATTGCATTGGAATGTTTATGGGTGGCAAAAAATGCCAAAGATTTAAGTGGAAGGATTATTGCAGCAGGAATGGCGGCTATTATTGCTTTTCAGAGTTTTTTCAATATCGGTGTAGCTGTATGGGTTCTTCCAAATACCGGACTCCCGCTGCCGTTTGTCAGTTATGGTATGAGTTCTTTGCTCAGTCTTATGATAGGAATGGGAGTACTTTTAAATGTTAGTATACAAAGAGAACTTACTTTTAAAGAAGTTTTATATAGTGATGAAGATTAAACGATAAAGGAGCAGTCGCATAGGCGACAGAACGGAGGAATCATGAATATTGGTCTTATCGCACATAACTCAAAGAAAAAATTGATGCAGAATTTTTGTATTGCTTACCGTTCTATTTTAAGTAAGCATACACTTTATGCAACAGGGACAACAGGAAGACTGATTGAAGAGGTTACAAATCTGAATATTCATAAATATTTAGCCGGACATCTAGGAGGCGAACAGCAGCTTGGTTCACAGGTAGAACATAATGAAATTGATTTGGTTATTTTTTTACGAGATCCTTCAGCAGTTAGTTTGCATGAACCGAATGTAAATACTATCTTCCGTCTTTGCGACATGCATAATATACCGCTTGCAACAAATCTTGCTACTGCAGAATTATTGATCAAATCATTGGATCGGGGAGATATGGAGTGGCGTGAAATTTATAAACAGTAATGGAGTGAAAATAGTATGAAAAAAGTATGGATGCTATCTTTTGCAGTTGCCATACTGCTGTGTGGATGCCGAAAGACAGATGATGTGATGAAGATTTATGATGCCTCTTCACAGCAAAGCGAGTTTTCTTGCTTTGAGGCAACCGATTTTAGTGTTGCCTCCTCCTTTGCTTCGAAGCTATGTGTGGTTTCTGGAGATAATCTTGCTTCGGCTTCTATTACTGCAGAGGCAGCATCAATTTATAATATCAGTGAACAAAAGAATTTATATGCCAAAAATGTACATGAACGAATGAATCCTGCCAGTATTACAAAAGTAATGACCATTTTGCTTGCTTTAGAGTATGGAAATATGAATGATGTGGTTACAATTACAGAAGAAGCGATGATTTCAGAATCCGGTGCAACGTTACTAGATCTTCATCCGGGTGATCAGATTACATTTGAAAACCTTGTAAAAGCTACTCTGGTAAAATCAGCAAACGATGCGGCAACTGCTATTGCTATTCATATCGGTGAGAGTGAAGAAGGCTTTGTAGATATGATGAATAAAAAAGCTTTGGAACTTGGTGCAACCAATACACATTTTAGTAATCCGCATGGGCTGACAGATGAAGATCACTATACTACGGCATATGATCTCTATCTTATCTTAAATGAAGCTTCCAATCATCCAGAAATTATGGATTTGATGCAGTTAAAAGATGCGGAAATTGTCTATATGGATGAGGCAGGAAATCCAAAGTCTGTTCATGTTACCAATTCGAATCGGTATATCAGCGGCAGTGTAGAACCGCCGGAAGGTGTAGTTGTTGTGGGAGGAAAAACCGGAACGACCAATGCAGCAGGGTCTTGTCTGGCACTTTTAAGTAAAAATGCGGCAGGGAAGTGGTTTTGTTCTGTGATTTTAAAGGCGGATGGTTCGGATACCTTATTTCGGGAAATGAATATATTGCTTGGACTGGAAAATTGAGAATGTATTTTGAAGCGGACAGGACGCACACCGGACGCAAGATGCGGGTTGCTGGTTTCCTTTGTTTGCTCCGCTCCGAATGGCAAGAAAGTCTAAGGTTTTTGTATCTGCACATCCAGCCGGACGAACCGAGGCGCAATTCGCCCGTATCGCAGCCAAAACATTACTGGCATAGAGAACGATTCTATCAACCACAGCATATCTTCTTCTCTAAACAAAATACGGGCTAAACACGCCTCTTTTTTTGCACACACTGCATGGAAGCAGTATGTGCAAAAAATTCTATGTTTTTCCGCAAAAACCTAAGACTTTCTAACCATTCTCCGAAGTCGCAGACAAAGGAAACCAGCAACCCGCATCTCGCTGTTGATTGGCTAGCGATAGAAAAGGTGTACCTTTGCACAATCTTCACACCTTCCTGATGCATCTAATTGCAGTTCGTTTAATATCTTTGTTAATTCTTTATAAATCACTTTGTTTTCTAAGTTGTCGCAAAAACCTTTATATTTTATAACTGGGCTATAACCTTTATATCCGCATATTACGCAAGTATTTATATATTTTTTGGAAGATCTGTTCCATTTTTCTATATATAACGAATAACCACGCTTTGTATGTTTACTATGTGACATTCTTTCACCCCAATATGAAAATTTTAATTTATTTAAAGCATAGCCTATCCCAATGCAAATGTCAATTTCGATAATCCCAATCTTTGTAATGAAAAGTTTCGAAATTCTTTTTTTGTTCCGCAGCCAAGAAACAGCCAGATTCTGGAAGGGCAGGCAGTCTGCAGTGACTTTGGAAAAAAGTTAGAAGTTCTTAGACTTCTGCTTTAAAACCTAAGATTTTTTGCATACGCTGCTTCCATGCAGTGTGTGCAAAAAAAGGGGCGTGTTTAGCCCGTATTTTGTTTAGAAAAGAAGATATGCTGCGGTTGATAGAATCGTTCTTTATGCCAGTAACGTTTTGGTTTCGATACGGGCGAATTGCGCCCCGGTCTGTCCGGTTGGATGCATAAAGATGCAGAAGTTTTAGAACTTCTTGCTTTTTGGAAACCGGAACAGCAGACTGCCTGCCCTTCCAGAATCTGGCGTCCCCTCCGAAAAAAAATTGAGTAAAAATAACTTTTATTTTCTATACAACTATGCTATAATGATTTTAACAAGTTTACATCCTAAGGAGGAGATTACAATGATACAGATTATTTCGGGGAAAAAAGGCAAAGGTAAGACAAAGCATTTAATTAATAAGGCAAATGAAGATGTGAAACAGGCTCACGGCAATATCGTATATTTGGATAAAAACAGCAAACATATGTATGAGCTGAGCAATAAGATTCGCTTAATCAATGTTTCGGATTATCAAGTAAACAGCAGTGATGGATTTTTGGGATTTATTGCAGGAATTATTTCTCAGGATCATGATCTGGATACGATGTTTTTGGACAGCTTTTTAAAGGTATCTTGTCTGGAAGGGAAGGATATTTCAGAGGTGATTGATAAATTGGATCAGATGGGTGAGAAATTTCATATTACGTTTGTGCTGAGTGTTTCTTTAGATGAAGCAGAACTTCCAGAAAATGCAAAGTCTAAGGTTTTAATCTCCTTATAATCAGAGTAGGTTTAAATTTTGATTACATAAATAACGCTATTGCTAGATAACCTTCAGCAATAGCGTTATTTCATGCTTACTATGCTTCGCTGGTATTTCTTACCCGCCCAAATAAGCTGATTAGATAAAGACCACAGACACCTACTAATGCATAGATAATCCGGGAGAAAAGATTCATGTCACCAAATAGGAAGGCGATAATATCTAATTTGAAAAGACCTATTAGACCCCAGTTGATGGCACCTATAATAGCGATTGCAAGAGCTGCATAATCGAATCCTTTTACATTCATTTGTTACCTCCATTCTGCCTTTTTTGGCTTGGTGATGATTTCTTCTGTTTTAGTATAAGCAGAAAACTTTCCTTTATTATCTTTTTTAGTGGAAAATTCGGGAAAAATTGGCGTTTATAAAAAAATAGAACAAATGTTTTGTGCAAATTTACGAAATTATTTAATTACCAAAAAATGCTTTTCTTTCTTTTTAAAGCATACTATAATGAATAAAAGTTATCGAGTGATAGAAATTGGAAATGAGGGTAGATCGTGGCTGTTTCGAAACGACGAAGAAGAAGGAGAAGACGACCGAAAAAAGTAGTGTCCATCAATCATTATCGTGTACGGTTAAATATGGGAGTATTTATTTTTGCGGTTATCTTTCTCTATATGATCATTAGTATTGGAATTTATATTACACGGGATCGGATTTCGATTTATGAAGTGTCGGTGCAGGGTTCTCTTACAAAATCAAAACGTTATACCGGATTGGTTTTACGGGAGGAAGAGGTTTCTTATTCGTCTGGTTCTGGTTACGTGAATTACTATTTAAAAGAAGGTGGGCGTGCCGGAGTGGGAGATGTGATTTATACGTTAGATGAGAGCGGACGTCTTTCGGAACTGTTATTTTCAAGCAGCAGTCAAAGTTTGAAAGAAAGTGATCTTTCGGATTTAAAAGCAGAACTGACTTCTTATTGTATGTCTTATAATTCTTTAAAATTTGATGAAGTCTACGATATGAAGATTGAAATGGATTATCATGTTTTAGAACTTGCAAATAACAGTAATATTGCAAGTTTAGAGCAAGTAATTCAGACACAGGCAGGGGGTGCTTTTCTTCAGGGGAAAGCAGAAAAACCCGGGACAATCTCTTATTATGTAGACGGATATGAAAGCTATACAGCAGAACAAGTAACAGCAGAAGATTTTGCTGTTTCTTATTCTAAGAAAAATATAAAATCCGGCGATCTTTTAACAAACGGAAGTGAAATTTATAAGACGGTTACTTCGGATAGCTGGTCTTTGGTTTTTCCTATTCCAGAAGAAGAAATTACTTTTTATCGGGACAAAACTTCTCTGACTGTGCGGATAGAAAAAGACGGGTTTGAAATTACGGGAGAGTTTTCGATGTTTTCAAACGAAACGGGTGTATTTGGGCAGCTTTCGATTCATAACTATATGATTCGTTATCTTTCAGAACGATTTTTAGATTTTGAGATACAGGAAATGGTAGAAACCGGATTAAAAATTCCGAAAACGGCACTTGTAGAGAAAAGTTTTTATATGATTCCTTTAGAGTATCTGTCTACGAACGGAGAAAATCGTTCAGGATTTTGGATTGAGGGCTATAATGCAGAAAAGCAGGAGCAGGAAACTAGTTTTATTTCGCCTATTATTTATTCTTCAGATGAAGAGTATTATTATGTAAGTATGGATGATTTTTCGGTAGGAACTTATCTGCATCAGCCAGAAACAAATACACGATATCAGATGGGAGCAACGGCTTCTTTAAAAGGAGTGTATACGGTAAATCAGGGATATACCGTTTTTCGGTTTATTGAAATTCTTACGGAAAATGACGAATACTATATTGTAAAGACAAATACACGATATGGATTATCTTTATATGATCATATTATTTTAAACAGTAAGACAGTAGAAGAAAATCAAGTGATTTACCGGTAGGTTAGGAGGGAAAAATATTGAGTGAGCAGGATCTGCAAAAGAATCTTTTGGAAGTAGAGGAAAATATTACACGGGCTTGTATACGTGCAGGACGCAAGAGAGAAGAAGTTACTTTAATTGCTGTAAGCAAAACAAAGCCGATTGCTATGATGGAAACCATTTATAAAGAAGGCATACGGGAATTTGGAGAAAATAAAGTACAGGAACTTTGCGAGAAAGCCGAGAAAATGAATTCGGATATTCATTGGCATATGATTGGACATTTGCAGCGAAATAAGGTAAAACAAGTAATACAAAAGGCTTGTTTGATTCATTCGGTCGATTCGCTTCGGCTGGCACAGCAGATTGAACAGGAAGCAGATAAATTGGATTTGATTGTTTCAATACTCTTAGAAGTCAATGTGGCAGAAGAGGAAACAAAGTATGGATTTTCTTCGTTGGAAGTGCAGGATGCAGTTGAAAAAATTGCAATTATGCCTCATATTAGGATAAAAGGACTAATGACAAGTGCTCCTTATACGACAAATCCAGAAGAAAATCGAAAATATTTCCAAAAATTATCAAAATTGTGTATTGACATTCAAAAGAAAAACCTTGATAATGTAACTATGGAAATTTTATCAATGGGTATGACAAATGACTATGAGGTTGCAGTGGAAGAAGGTGCAACGCATGTACGTGTTGGCACAGGAGTGTTTGGTGAACGGGTTTATTGAAAAAAGGAAAGAGGTTGAAGTGAATGTTTAGTGGATTAATGAATATCTTGCACTTAGAAGATGAGTATGACGATGATGGTTTTGATGAAGAATACGAAGAGGAAGCACCGGTCAGAACAAGAAAATCTTTTAAAAAAGATGTCCATAACAGTGAGGATGACTATGAAGAGGATACTGCTTCGAATCGGCAGCAGAAACCGAAACCTACAAAGCAGGGAAGTAATGTGATTCCTATGAGAGGTACGAAGGTATCAGAAAAGCAGATGGAAGTTTGTGTGATTAAGCCTGTTTCCGTAGAAGATGGAGGGAGAAGCATTGCAGATACTTTATTAGAGGGACGGGCAGTTATTTTGAACTTAGAAGGGCTTCAAGTTAGTGTTGCTCAAAGAATTATTGATTTTTCCTCTGGTGCTTGTTATGCGATTAATGGAAATTTCCAGAAAGTTTCCAATTATATTTTTATTATTACACCAGAATCAGTAGAAATTTCTGGAGATTTTCAGGAATTAGTTAGTTCAGGAGCAAATGGAAATGGATTTGATGTGACAGCGTATCGTTCTGTTGGCATGTAGGAGAGAGAAAATGACGAAAGAAGAACAGTTGTTTTTAAAACATATTTCAGATCTTGCAAATGCTGCATACCAGAAAGTCTTCCCCACAAGTACAGATTTTTTATCTTTATACGAACAAGATTTATTTTTAAGTCACAGAGAAGATGTGCCGCCGATTGATTATAAATTAAACGGCGGCACTCCTTTTAGTGAGCGCAAGATTCTTTGTTTTCTTCCAGATAAAGAGCTTTATGCAGATTACTTACCGATTTCTGTTTTGGAAATCGTACCCATACAGATAAAATTTTCAGAAGAACTGTCCCATAGAGATTATCTTGGGGCATTGATGAACTTAGGAATTGAGCGTTCTATGCTGGGGGATATTCTGATATCAGAGAAAAAACAGGTGTATCTGTTTTGTAAACAGCATATGAGTGATTATATTATCGAACATCTTTCTTTTGTAAAACATACCAATATGATTTGCAGATATTTTGACGGATCGGTTGAAGAGATGCAGCCGCATTTTGAAGAACAGCGTGGATCGGTTGCTTCTCCTCGGCTGGATAGTGTTTTGGCAGTTGTATTTTCCGGTTCTAGAAGTAAATTGTCTGGATTGATTGAGGGGAAAAAGGTGTTTGTGAATAGTCGGTTAGAAGAATCCGCTGCCTATCAGTTAAAACCGAATGATATTGTGTCGGTGCGTGGATATGGAAAGTTTATTTTTGAGGATATGGTTGGGACGACGAAAAAGGGGAGAGTTATGATTTTGGTGAAAAGGTTTGTTTCGTAACCGGGAAGATGTGAGGGCGGGATTGTGCTGTCCTCACATCTTGCTGTTGATTGGATAAATGAAGAAGATAGGAGATTAGATTAATATGAATGTAAGATAATTGAGTTTATGAACGATAATTGTATAGTGAAAGCAGAATAGTAACTTTAAAATAGTAAAAGAGAGGAGAATCGTGATGTCACAAAAAATAACAGTTCATGATCAAAAAGAACAGCCAATATATGATATTTTAATTGAAAATGATTATAGTAAGTTAGGTGAGGAGCTTCAAAAGCTGCATAGTATGGAACGAAAGATTTGTATTGTTACAGAAAGTACGGTTGGAGGGTATTATGTAAAGCAGGTAGAGGAACTTTTGCTGCCCGTTTCGAAGAGAGTGGAGGTGTTTTCTTTTTTAGCAGGGGAGGAAAGAAAAAATCTTGCTACGGTGCAGGAATTGTATCGATTTTTGATACTTCATCAATTTGAACGAAAAGATTTGCTTCTTGCATTGGGTGGCGGTGTGGTTGGGGATTTGACTGGATATGCGGCCGCTACTTATTTGCGTGGTATCGATTTTATACAGCTTCCTACTTCTTTGCTGGCACAGGTGGATTCTAGTATTGGTGGAAAGACAGGGGTTGATTTTGACTGTTATAAAAATATGGTGGGGGCTTTTTATCAGCCAAAGTTGGTTTATATGAATCTAAGTGTTTTGCATACTTTAACAGAGAAAGAGTATTTGTCTGGTATGGGGGAGATTATAAAACATGGTTTGATTAAAGATGCGGTGTATTATCAATGGTTATTAAGTCAAATGGAATTGATTCGAAAGAGAGATCTTACTGTATTAGAGCAGATGATTTCTATGAGTTGTCAAATTAAATGTCAGGTGGTGGAGCATGATCCGAAAGAGCAGGGGGAGCGGGCACTTTTGAATTTTGGGCATACTTTAGGACATGCGATTGAGCGTCTGATGAATTTTTCTTTGCTGCATGGAGAGTGTGTAGGGCTTGGTATGCTGGCATCCTATCGAATTGGAGTAAATCGGGGGATGCTGACGGAGCAGGGGTATCAGCAGTTATATCAGTTATTGGAGAAACTGGGTATGGCAGTTTCGATAGAAGGACTGTCGGCTCAGAAAATCATAGAGATCAGTAAAAATGATAAAAAAATGGAGCAGGGAAAAGTAAAGTTTATTTTATTGGAAAAGATAGGGCATGCTTATATCGATCGTACTGTTTCTGATTCTGAGATGGAAACAGCGTTAAAACAGATTGGAGCAGAGGAATAGATAAATGAAAAAAAGAAAAAAGATTTCTGCGAAAAATTGGATTGGAGCAGGAGTTATGATTTTGATTTTGGCTGGATTGGATCAGTGGGTAAAATGGCTGGCAGTGCTGTATTTAAAAGATAAAGCGCCTTTTGTGGTGATAGAGGGAGTTTTTGAGTTTTTTTATTTGGAAAATAGAGGGGCTGCTTTTGGGATATTTCAAAATCAGAGATGGATCTTTTTGATTTTAACAGCTTTGATTATGGTGGGGCTGGTTTGGCTTTATGGACGGATTCCTGCTGTGAAACGGTATGTTCCTTTGCGTATCTGTATAGTAGCTAGTTTTGCCGGGGCGGTCGGAAATATGATAGATCGGATAAAAAATGGATATGTGGTAGACTTTTTATATTTTAAATTAATTGATTTTCCTGTATTTAATATTGCTGATATTTATGTTACATTGTCTGTTATATTGGCAATGGTGCTTTTTTTATTTTATTATAATGAAGAGGAAATACAGGATTGGATTCGGTGGTGAAAAAGATGCAGGAAAAGAAAGTTTATGTAACTGAAGAACAGGCAGGGGAGAGAATTGATAAATTTTTAACAGAAATAGAAGAGGGGGCATTTTCTCGTTCTTTTTTGCAGAAGATTATAAAAGATGGTGGGGTGTTGGTCAATGGGATAGCAGTAAAGGCACGGTATGAAGTAAGGATGGGAGATGAAATTCGATTAGATCTGCCCGAGTTAGAAGAACCCACTGCTTTGCCGGAGGAGATATCACTTGATATTTTATATGAAGATGCGGATTTGATTGTGGTAAATAAGCCGAAAGGAATGGTGGTGCACCCTGCTGCTGGGCATAACAGTGGAACATTGGTAAATGCATTGCTTTTTCATTGTAAAGGGGAATTGTCTGGGATTAATGGGGTGATGCGTCCCGGAATTGTACATCGTATTGACAGGGATACTACAGGAGTGTTGGTTGTCTGTAAAAATGATGCAGCACATGCTTCGCTTGCAGTTCAGTTAAAAGAACATTCTATTACACGAAAATATTATGCGATTGTATATGGAATGTTTCGGGAGCGGGAGGGGGTTATTGATGCGCCTATTGGGCGTCATCCGATGGATCGAAAAAAAATGTCTGTGTTTTGTAAAAATGGAAAGGCAGCGGTTACGCATTATCGGGTGTTATCTTGCGGTCATGGTTATAGTTATATTGAATGTCAGTTGGAAACAGGACGAACGCATCAGATTCGGGTACATCTGGCGAGCATCGGGCATCCTGTCTTGGGGGATCGGGTGTATGGACCGGAGCACTGTCCGTTTCCTTATTTGGAGGGACAGACACTTCATGCTGGGGTTTTAGGGTTTGTGCATCCTTCTTCCGGGGCGTATATAGAGTTTACTGCGCCTATGCCAGATTATTTTCTTGAACTTCTTCAAAAACTTGAATTGCAATGTGAAATAATTTAAAAAATGGTATACTTTTTGGAAAATTTAATTTATAATAGAGAATAAGGAAAGAATTGAGTTCTGATGAAAGGAGAGGCGGCTTATGAATAATAATTTAGTAATCACGATCGGAAGGCAATATGGCAGTGCAGGAAGAGAAATAGGACAGACTTTAGCAAAAAGGCTGGGAATAAAGTGTTATGATAAGGAACTTCTTGCAGTGGCAGCAAAAGAAAGCGGATTATGTCATGAGTTATTTGAGTCACATGATGAAAAGCCGACCAGCAGTTTTTTATATTCACTTGTTATGGATACATATTCTATGGGGTATTCTTCCTCTGGATATATGGATATGCCAATTAATCATAAAGTTTTTTTGGCTCAATTTGATGCAATTAAAAAACTTGCCGATCAGGAATCTTGTGTTATTGTCGGGCGCTGTGCCGATTATGCGTTAGAAGATTATCCGCATGCTTATAGTGTATTTATTCATGCCAGTATGCAGGATCGGATTCGAAGAATTAAGCGGATTTATGAATTAACAGATGATAAAGCAAAGGATATGATTGTAAAAACAGATAAAAAACGAGCAAGTTATTATAACTATTATTCCAGTAAAAAGTGGGGTGAGGCAAAGAGTTATGATCTTTCGATTGACAGTGGGATAATAGGAGTAGAGGGTGCTGTTCAGTTGATTGAAGCGTTTGTAAAAATAAAACAGCAGAAATTTACGTTTGGTTAGAATAAAAGATAAATCGTATATTGGTATAGGACAATTAAACAGGAAAGAGATAGGGAGAGCAAACTATTTCTTTTCTGTTTTTTTATAAGAAATAGGAAAATATTTTGAGATACCGCTTGCACATTTTTATTAGATGTGTTATAATAATGATACAGCGGTTCATAATATGAAACAATAAAAAAGGAGTACTCATCATATGTCAGAAAAAGGTGTACAAGTTATTGATCGTACTTTTGATATTATTGAATTGTTGGCTTTAGAGCCGCAGGGATTGGGTGTTTCTGATGTTGCACGACGGCTTTCATTAAATAAGAGTACGGCACACAGAATATTAAATGCGATTACAGATAGAGGTTATTTGGAAAAGACAGCAGATGGTGTTTACAGTTTAGGGATGCAGTTTGTGGAATTAACCAGTCGAAAATTAGGAAGTATTGAATTGACAACAGAAGCAAAACCGTTTTTAAATGAATTAACAGCAAAACTCGGACAATCTTCTCATCTTGCTATTTTAGATGGAAGTGATGCAGTTTATATTGATAAAGTAGAAGTAACAAAGAATTTGCGGCTTTATTCTCAGATTGGAAAGAGGATTCCTGTTTATTGTTCCGGGCTTGGAAAAAGTTTACTTTTAGATACAGATAATCAAACTATTTTAGCTATTTTAAGAAATTGTTTTATGGAGCAGCTTACAGAAACCACGCTGCTTTCTCCTGAGGCGGTTTTAGAAGAAATTAAAGTTGGACGGATGCGTGGATGGACAGTGGATAATGAAGAGCATGACAAAGGGATTCGTTGTATTGCGGCTCCGGTTTATGATTATCGTGGAAAGATTATTGCGGCTATTAGTTCGGCTGGACCATCTAGTTTTTTTACAGCAGAAAAAGATGAAGAATACAGTCAAATCATTTGTCAGACAGCAAAAAAGATTTCAGAACGAATGGGATTTCGCATATTAAAATAAAAAATAGTGGTATATTTAATTGAAATAATTTAGATTCTATCTAAATAGATAATCTAAACTATATAGTTTTATAAAAATTTATAAAAAAGGAGAAAAAAGATGGAATTAAGAACAGCAGCAAGTCCAAAAGATATGAAATATTATGATACGAACAGACTGCGTGAGGAATTTTTAATTCAAAATGTATTTGTCCCTGATGAAATTAAACTGGTATACAGCCATATTGACCGTATTATTACTGGTTCGGCTACACCGGTTCATCAGACACTGGTTTTAACAGCAGGAGATGAGTTAAGAGCAGAGTATTTTTGTCAAAGACGGGAACTTGGTATTATTAATATCGGTGGAACTGCAGTCGTTACGGTTGACAAAAAGGAGTATACGGTTGCTTATAAAGAGGCTATGTATATTGGTATGGGGACAAAGGAGATTTCTTTTAAAAGTGTAGATGCTTCTAATCCTGCTAAATTATATATGAATAGTGCACCAGCACATATGACCTATCCTACCGTATTGATTAAGCCAGAGGGAACACCGGAAGAAGGCGTTGTAATTGTAAAGGATTGTAATAAAGTAGAATTAGGATGTTTAGAGGATGCCAATCATCGTACCATTTGTAAATATATTTTGCCGGGACAAGTAGAAAGCTGTCAGTTAGAGATGGGGATGACAAAATTAGAGCCGGGCAGTGTTTGGAATACAATGCCTTGTCATACGCATGATCGGAGAATGGAAGTTTATTTGTATTTTGATGTTCCAGAAGATGCAGTTGTATTTCACTATATGGGTGAACCTACAGAAACCAGACATATTGTAATGAGAAATGAAGAAGCGGTTATTTCTCCAAGTTGGTCGATTCATTGTGCTTCTGCTACACATGCTTATACTTTCATTTGGGGTATGGTAGGAGAAAATCAGGATTTTGACGATATGGACGGCGTAGATATGAAGGATTTAAGATAAAAAATTTAAAATAAATTATAAGAGTATCTGTTACTCTTTATAATAAAATAATATTTATGGAGGTAAATTAAAATGGGTTCTTTTATTGAGAAATTTTCCCTTGAAGGAAAAGTAGCATTAGTAACAGGAGCATCTTATGGAATTGGTTTTGCGATTGCAAGTGCTTATGCGGCAGCAGGTGCAACGATTGTATTTAATGATATTAAGCAGGAATTAGTTGATAAGGGAATTGCTTCTTATAAGGAGCAGGGAATCGAAGCACATGGCTATGTATGTGACGTTACAGATGAAGACCAAGTAAATGAAATGGTAGAAAAGATTGAAAAAGAAGTGGGTGTTATTGATATTTTGGTTAATAATGCAGGGATTATCAAAAGAATTCCTATGATCGAAATGTCTGCAAAAGATTTTAGACAAGTCATTGACATCGATTTAAATGGTCCTTTTATTGTTGCTAAGGCTGTTATCCCTTCTATGATTAAGAAGGGTGGCGGAAAGATTATTAATATCTGTTCTATGATGTCTGAATTTGGACGTGAAACCGTTTCTGCTTATGCAGCAGCAAAAGGCGGCTTAAAGATGCTTACAAAGAATATTGCATCTGAATATGGTGAATATAATATTCAGTGCAATGGTATTGGACCAGGTTATATTGCAACTCCTCAGACAGCTCCGCTTCGTGAGATTCAGCCGGATGGTTCTCGTCATCCGTTCGATCAGTTTATTATTGCAAAGACTCCTGCTGCTCGTTGGGGTGAAGCAGAAGACTTACAAGGACCAGCCGTATTCTTGGCTTCTTCGGCATCTGATTTTGTAAATGGATTAATTCTTTATGTAGACGGTGGTATTGCTGCTTATATTGGGAAACAGCCAAAATAAATGATATAAATTTTATTTAATGTGAATTTTGAATTTTAAACAAACAAGAAAAGTAGTGAATGGAAAAAAGGGGTTATATCCAGTCACTACTTTTTTAATTGGTATAGAAAGGTTAGAAGATTGTATTTTTGTAAAGAAGAGAATTTTATCTTAATTTTATAATATTTGATAGTTGTTTTCTTCGTTCATTCGAAAATTTGGCATAGTGTTTTCTGGTTGTTTCAATAGAAGAGTGTCCTAATAATTCCGCTGCCGCATAGATATCACCGCCGGTTTCCTGATAAATGTTTGTACCAAATGTATGGCGGAGTTTATGCGGAGAAATGGATTTATTGGTTTCTAGCATTTTGCCGTATTTTTTAACTAGATCTTGTACAGCACGAACGGAAATTCGTTTATGTTGAATGGAGAGAAAAAGAGCGGATTCTTCTGGAGAGGGTTTTAGAAGAGGGCGTCCTTCTTCTAAGTAATCTAAAAGAGCCTGACGGACTTCTTCTCCAAAGTAAATTCGATTTTCTTTTCCTCCTTTTCGAATTACAGTAAATGTATTATTTTTAAAATCAAAATGGGTTAAATCTAATCCTACACACTCAGATACACGAATACCAGTTCCTAGTAATAAAACTAAAACAGCGACATCACGAAGACGAGTAAGGGGAGCGTAGCGTTTTTGTGTTTTTGTTAATTTTTCACCGGATTCGGCATAATCAATGATTTCAGCAACTTCGTTTGGTTCTAAAATAACAATATCGTGTTCTGGCAATTTTGGTGTATTTGCCAAGGCAGCAGGATTGCTTTTCATTCGTTCTACTTTACAAAAATAGCTGTAAAAAGTTCGTAAAGAAGAAATTTTACGATATTTTCCGGGATTTTTATTCTGGTTTTCTTTTTCTCCATTATAATAAAGATCTAGCCATGACATATATTCATCTATATCAGAAATTGTTAATTGATCTAGATCATTCAATGTGATATCATGTATGGTTTTATTTTCAAAAAGAGGATTCATTTCTAATAAAAAATGAAAAAAAATCTGCATATCTTGAACATATCCAAGTCTGGTTCTTGTGGTGGTGGTAGTTTCCAGATTTAAAATAAAATCTTTACAGTAAGGCGGAAGTTCTTTTAATTTTTTGCGTAATTTTAAAATGTTTTTTTTTGCTTCTTCTTCATGATATTTATAATTCATAAAATTCTTCCTTTCTTTAAAATTTTTATTGAATAGAAATAAACGATTAAAAACGGAACTTAAAATAATAGTTAAGTTTAAAAGTAAAAAATATATAAAAATATAAAGTAAATTTTGTGAAAAATAACCATTTAATTCTGCATAAAACATATATTTCACGCAGAATTAAAATTTCAAGTATAAAATAAAATCTTTTTGACTCTGTTCTATATTTTTATAAATCTAAATTTTACAATTCGATCCAATAACGCTGTCTAATATGTCCATTCTCTTCTACTTCATTTTCTAATACTCCACCATTATAAATAATTGATTTCATTGAACCAATATTTTCTTTATCGCAGCACATCAAAACTTTATTAATACCAAGTTTTTTACACTCTTCTAGTGCCAAGGCAATCATTGCCGTTGCATAACCTTTTCTTCTTTCACTAGGTCTGATGCCATCTCCTATATGACCACCCATTTTCAATAATTCATCATTTAAGTAATGACGAATATTAACAGCTCCTACAAAAATATTTCTATCTTTATCAAGACAAAATAACGTTGTATCAGGAACAAAACCATCTTCTGCTTCTTCTTTATTAAGGTTTTTTAAATAATTATCAAAATCATGAAAATCATTTATCCATATTTTGGATGGAGATTTATTAGTATGGTTCATTATAATATCATTTTTCCATTCAGTCAACATTTCGAACAACTGTTCTTTATATTCATTCGTTAATTTTACAAGCTGAATATTCATTTCTCTTTTCCCTTCTAATTTTAAATTTATTATTATTTTTAATATACCTGTTGCCTGTTTTATCCGTTTTGCCTGTTTGTTCTACTCTCTCATTATCTTTCACTGCCATTATAATCACATTTCTGGCAATATGACATAGTATTTTCTGAATCTTCTTTATGATAAATACCTGACCACTGACAAATACTCTGCAAAATAGGAACAACAGATAATCCCTTTTCTGTCAGTGAATATTCTACTCTAGGCGGAATCTCATCATAAGATTGCCGATTTATCATTTCATTTTTTATCAATGATTTCAGTGAAACACCAAGAACCGCATCCGTAATATTAGTAAGTTCATTGCGTAATTCACTATACCGCAAATTTTTTTTGCTGCCAGTACACAAATAATTCGAGAATTCCATTTTCCCCCAAATAAATCCAATCCATATTCCAACGGACAACGAATATCCTTATCTAATTTTGGTTTATACATACAATTACCTCAACTCGGCGTGTTCTTTATAATTCTTAATTATTCTATTTGAATTTTAGGTAAATACACATTTAACATAGTCATTACATATCTATTATAACAAATTCCTACAAATTAACAACCCATTTTTGTTACTGCTTATACAAAAAGGATACAGAGAAATTTTTAAAACTCTGTATCCAATCTCTTTTATTACCCTATAAAACTTTTTTATTATTTGCTCCGGGAGTAGTCACGATAACCTTTTCTGGTGTAATAATCAATGCACCTTTTGCAGTAGCTGCACCATGAAACATTTTTTCCACCATAGTCTTGAACATATCTACAATCGTACCCTCTGTTACATACTCTGCATTTCCCTTAATCTGATAACCTTCCAAAGATTTTGCATCATATACAGAAATAGCAATTTTACCATCAGTCGCTTTCAAATTATTCAACGTAGTTTCAAGAAATACATCTCCTACTACCAATTTCCCATCTTCTGTTATATCCTTAAATGCTACAGGAACAACATTTGGCTCAGTATCTGTACAAGTAGCTATATCCCACATATTCTCTACCAATAATTTCTTTACATTTTCATTCAACATAAAAAGTACCTCCTAAATTTTATTTTTTAAATTAAATTTCTTAAATAAAATTATAGACAAACCACTTTACAGATACAAGATATTAATAAATTAGTGAGTTACTAATAAATTTCATAGCTATACCTATCATGTATAAATGCTACTCTATAATAGAATGAAATCTCCAGATTTTATACTTCTACTTCAAATAATTCATCAAATACATTGAAAAAATAGTCCACTGTAACATTTCACGGACATTTGCCTGCTATACTATTCCTCAACACACAAGGGAGGACAAGCCATGAAACAGATTTTTCTTGTTGAGCAAATCAGAACAATGGAATAATACCGTCCGATAGGATTAACCCTATCGGGCAGTTTTTGTCATTTCATGCGGATTGTATGGCAAGCGAAAAATATTCTTTAAAAAATTGTTCTAATTTATCAAAAGGAATGATATCTTTTTCGCCGCCATCATACAAATCAGTATGAACTGCATCTGGAATAATCAACAATTCTTTATTATCTATATACGGATTATCTTTCACCATAGCAGCATATGCATCACGACTGAAATAACAGGAATGTGCTTTTTCTCCATGCATTATCAAAACTGCACTGCGAATTTCATTGATATACTGAAGGATTGGTTGATTGATAAAGGACATACACCCTATCGTATTCCATCCCCCATTAGAATTTAAAGAACGCTTATGAT
>CAJUGZ010000009.1:31084-32090 GCA_910585855.1 uncultured Lachnospiraceae bacterium
ATCTGCTACAAAGAAAGGCGCATCTGCAGGAAGCGGATCAACAACACCGCCGCCCAATGCATAACTGCCATTTTTATAGTCAATAATCCGCTGCTTATTCATAGCCTCTTTCTTGGCATACCGTGCATCAGCAGAATTATCAGCATCAAAATATCCGTTAGCATTAACACGGGACATATCATACATGGTAGAAGCAACCGTTGCTTTAATACGAGTATCTAATGCCGCTGCATTAAGAGCCAAACCGCCCCATCCACAAATACCGATAATGCCGATACGTTCAGGGTCAACATTTTCCTGTACGGAAAGAAAATCTACCGCTGCCTGAAAATCCTCCGTATTGATATCCGGTGATGCCATATAACGAGGTTTTCCTCCACTTTCTCCAGTAAAAGAAGGGTCAAATGCTATCGTAAGGAAACCACGCTCTGCCATACTCTGTGCATATATCCCGGCAGCCTGCTCCTTTACTGCACCAAATGGTCCGCATACTGCAATCGCAGCCATCTTCTCTGCTGCTTTTTTCGGTTCATAAAGATCTGCTGCCAATATAATTCCATAACGATTCGAAAACGTTACTTTTCGATGATTTACTTTTTCACTTCTTGGAAAAGTTTTATCCCATTCATTTGTTAATTCAATCTTTCTTATATCTTCCATTTTATTTATACCTCTCTTTCTTTTTCCATACGCCATACTAAAAAATCAAGACAATCCACCTTTTTCTGACTTTCATGCAAGCTATCCATTAAGTTACAACGATGCCTTCGAAGCATTTTTACAGCTTCCTGAACCTGACCGTTATAATATAACCTGCAAACCTTTGCAACAATCTGCGAATTACAGCCTGCATCTTTCAAGTTCTGAATAAAATCATCTAAATCATCCGTATGATCGCCTCCCTTCTTACTATATTTTAATTATATTTTCTTGATTTTTATTTCGCTAATGGTTATAATTTATATCATGATATAAATTTTTAGAATATCATAGGAGGACAATATGG
>CAJUGZ010000010.1 GCA_910585855.1 uncultured Lachnospiraceae bacterium
CCGAAATCAGAAGCCCTAGACTTTCTTACCGTTTGGAGCGGAGCAGGCAAAGAACAGGAGCAAATCGCCTCTGGCGTCCGGTGAAAGCCAACTTTTTCTGGCAGCATTCTATTTTTAAAAGCCGAATAAAAGATAGAAGCAGGATGAACTTACAATGTTATAAAAACAACCGAAAGGATTTTATTTATGAAGCGTTCACAGATATTTACACTCGTATATTGCAGTTCAATGTTTGTATTAGGTTTTATTACCCTTTTGCTGTTTTTAAACGATCCGCAGGGAAGCCAAAGAAGCCTTCTTTTTGTGGATCAGGATGATTATTTTATGGATTTTTTTAATACTTTAAATTATACGGCAGATCGAAATCCCTATCAAGTGGGCTATGGCGGACTGGTAAATCGAAACTATCTGCCGTTTGCCTATTTGATTTTATATCCGTTTTCCAGACTAGGTGATTTTATCAATGAGCTGCCAAAGGATATCCGTCCAGAACAGGCAGCAATGATTGGCTGTTTTGTATTTCTTATGATTTCTTTTGGTATGTTTTTTTATCTGATGTATGAAGGGAAAACAGGAAAAAGAATAGAAAAACTTTTTACGACACTGGCATGTGCTTGTTCTGGACTGATTCTCTACAATATAGACAGAGCAAATACAATAATTTTGGCAGTTGCTTTTTTATGGCTTTTTTTATTGTTTTATAAGGATGAAAACCCGATTTACCGACATATTGCACTGATGGGGCTTGCGATTTCTTCTGCATTAAAAGTATATCCGGTTATATTTGGTGTACTTCTTTTATATGAAAAACGTTGGAGGGATGCAGCATGGGCGGTTTTATATGGATTACTTGCGGTATTTTTGCCTTTTTTATTTTTCAAAGAAGGTTTTGCTGCTATTCCCCAGCTTTTATACAATGTACAGTTAAACAGCAAAAAATACTATGGAGGGAGTTTTAGCATAGTCAGCAACCATATTTTCGATACGACTAATCTGATGTCCGCTGGTTTTTTTATAGCAAAACTGCTGATGCTTTTTATTGCTGCATTTGCCTGGACACAAAAAATATTTTGGAAACAGATTCTTTTATTGACTTGTGCACTGCTGCTTTCCCCTACCCACAGCGGATATTACTGTGGGCTATATCTGTTTATTCCATTAATTTTCTTTTTAAACGAAGAAAATCACAGTAATTTAGACTGGCTCTATCTTATTCTATTTATTTTAGCGGTCAGTCCTCTGCAGTTTCATATTACACTGCCGCAGACAAAATTATTCCGTGAAGAATTTGATAATTTTATGCTGCAGAATATGGCAGTAATTGCAATTTATCTATGTTTAATTACAGAAACGCTAATTTCGTCAGTAAGGCGATGGAGTTTAAGAAAAAGTCAGGTAGCTACATGAAAGAGAAAAAAAGTTTAAGAAAAAAAGTAATAAAGATTGGTGGAGTTTTGCTTGCAGCAGCAATTCTGGGTTTTATGATAAAAGAATTGATACAAAACTGGCAGGATATCCGCCCCTATCTGGTAAATGCAAAATTTGGCGTATTGGCAGCGGCGGTCGGACTCTATGCAATTGCCTTTTTAGCAACGGGATACAACTGGGCTTATCTATTGTGGAGAATGGATCATCGGCTTGAAAAGAGGGACTATCTGCATATTCATATGGTATCGGCACTGGCAAGATATATTCCCGGAGGAATTTGGAATATTGTAGGGAAAGCCTATCTTTGTACAGAAAAAGGAGTAGAAAAATCTGCTACTACAGCTAGTATGATTTTGGAGTATGTATTTCAAATTTTATCAAGCGGACTGTTTTTATTTTTCTTTCTGCCTGTTTTGATGCGGGAGTTTTTAACTCCGATCCTTACAGGGCTTTTTCTGGTATTGGCAATCGTTATTATCTGGCTGCTTCCATGGGCAGTTCGTATTGGGATGCAGATACTTGGAAAAGTATTTCGGGAGGATTTATCTAAAATGCAGATAAAAAACCGCTATATCTACCAGATTTTGCTTCAATATGTGGGAGTTTGGCTGTTTACTGGATTTGGATTGATTATATTGGTTTGGGCTTTTGAAGATATTAGCTGGATACAGGGCGTTTATCTGATGCTTTCCTATCCGATTTCCTGGGTAGCGGGGTTTTTAAGCCCTTCGCCAAATGGAATGGGGGTAAGAGAAGGAGTTCTTAGTTTGCTTTTAGGAGAGAGATATTCCTATGAACTACTTTTACTGATTACATTAACTACCCGGATTTGGACGATATTGGGGGAAGTACTGGCATTTATAGGATTTGAAGGTTACTATATACTACAAAAAAAGAGGTAGATAGACGGACAGGACGCCGGATCTTGGAAGTGGTATCCTGCTGCTGTTCCGACTCCGAAAAGCAAGAAGGTCTAAAGCTTCTGCATTTGGATGCATCCAACCGTCCGAACCGGGGCGCAATTCGCCCTTATAACAGCCAGAGCATTAGTGGTGTAAGGAAAGATTATACCAACCATAAGGTGTATCTTTCTCCTAAGTACGGGCTAAACACGCCCCTTTTTTTGCACATACTGCATGGAAGCAGCATGTGCAAAAAATCCTAGGTGTTCTAGGCAGAAGCTAAGACCTTCTAGCTTTTCTACGAAGTCACTGCAGCAGGATACCACTTCCAAGATCCAGCTGTCTTTTCCATCAGGAAGGGATAGAGCGCACATTTTCGCAAAGATTTTAGTTTTGGAAGATATGTGGATTTTTTATAGTAATTGGGTTTGCTGTGAAGGAAATTATTGGAACTAGGAAATCTGAGTTTGTTATGGAAAAAACAGCTAAGTATAGGAAATCTAAGTTTATTGTGGAAGAAACAGCCGGATTCAGAAAGTTGGGGGCGACTGCAGTGACTTCGTAGGAAAGTTAGAAGGTCTTATACTTCTGCTTAGAACACCTAGGATTTTTTGCACATGCTGCTTTCATGCAGTGTGTGCAAAAAAAGGGGCGTGTTTAGCCCGTATTCAGGAGAAGGATGCATCTTGTGGTTGGTGTGATTTCCTTACACTACTAACGTTTTGGTTGTTATAAGGGCGAATTGCGCCCCGGTTCGGACGGTTGGATGCATCTGGATGCAGAAGTTTAGACCTTCTTACTTTCTGGAGAGCGGAACTGCAGCCGCCCCCAACTTTCTGAATTTGGCGTCCGGTTCAGAAAAGCTTTGGTATTTGGCTTAGAAAAACCTATATTGCAGGAGGATTGTAAATTGAAGAAAAAAACACTTTTTATTACAACCAAAAATTTGGATTATTTACGTAATACACAGGAAATAAATCTTCTGAAATCGAAAGATCGGGAAGTGGATATGATTGGTTCTTTTTCAGGCAGTTATTTGAAACGTCTTTTTACGGTTTATAGGAAGTTGTTGTTTTGTAGGGTAAAAGATTATAGTGAGATTTTTATAGGATTTGCTCCTCAGTTGGTTCTTCCGTTTTGGGCATGGAAATTTCGAAAAAAATCGGTTGTAGTTGATTTTTTTATTTCGATGTATGATACCTTGGTGTTTGATCGGAAGAAATTTAGGCAGGGGAGTTTGATCGGGAAGTTTTTGAAGTATTTGGATCGGAAGACGATTTCGCTTGCAGATTGGATTATTTGTGATACAAAGGAGCATGGGAAGTATTTTGCAGAGGAATTTGGGGCTTCTTTTCAGAAGATGTATACTTTGTATCTGGAAGCAGATACTTGTATTTATTATCCTAGGGACAAGAAAAAAAATGGGGATTTTTTTGAAGTACTTTATTTTGGGAGTATTCTGCCTTTACAAGGCGTTGATATTGTGTTAAAATCAGCACAGATTTTGCGGAAGAATCGTGAGATCCATTTTACTTTGATTGGACCGATTGAGGGAAGTTATAAGAAAGTGGAAAGTGATACGATTACTTATATCTCGTGGCTTTCACAGGAGCAGCTTGCGGATGCGATTGCTCAGGCTGATTTGTGTTTGGCAGGGCATTTTAATAAAGAGATTGCGAAAGCTAGGCGGACGATTCCCGGAAAGGCTTATATTTATCGTGCTATGGAAAAACCTATGATATTAGGGGAGAATCCGGCTAATCGGGAGCTTTATTCGGAAGAGATGGATGGAATTTATTTTGTAGAAATGGGAAACCCGCAGGCACTTGCTAGGAAGATTCTTGAAATTAAAGGAGAAGACGAATGAAACTGATAATTCAGATACCTTGCTATAATGAAGAGGAAACACTTCATATTGCATTAAATGATTTGCCCAGACAGATTGATGGGATTGATAAGATTGAATATTTGATTATTAATGATGGAAGTAAGGATAAGACAGTAGAGGTTGCCAGAAAATGGGGTGTGAATTATGTCGTGAATTTTAGACGAAATAAGGGGCTGGCTTATGGATTTATGGCGGGGTTGGATGCCTGTTTGAGAAACGGGGCGGATATTATTGTAAATACGGATGCAGACAATCAATATGTGGCAGCGGATATTGAGAAGTTGGTTCGACCGATTTTAGAGGGAAAGACAGATATTGTGATTGGGGAGCGTCCGATCGATCAGACAGCACATTTTTCTCCTCTAAAAAAGAAGCTGCAGCATTTTGGAAGTTATGTGGTGCGGATTGCTTCTAAGACAGATATTCCAGATGCACCAAGCGGGTTTCGGGCTTACAGCAGAGATGCGGCAATGCATTTAAATGTAGTAAATGAATATACGTATACGTTGGAAACGATTGTACAGGCAGGGCGGGAGAAGATTGCTATGACTTCTGTACCGATTCGTACCAATCCAGAACTTCGCAAATCCCGGTTGTTTAAAAGTATGTTTGGATATGTGAAAAAGTCGATTGTTACGATTGTACGGGCTTTTGTCATGTATAAGCCAATGCAGTTTTTTTCACTTGTCGGCGGGACAGTGTTTGCACTTGGATTTATTCTTGGAGTTCGTTTTTTGGTGTTTATTGCAATGGGAGAAGGGAACGGACATGTACAGTCCCTTATATTGGCAAGTACTTTGATGATGCTTGGATTTCAGACTTTTATTGTGGGACTTCAGGCAGATATTATTGCAGCAAATAGAAAGATTTTAGAAGATATTCAGTATCGGGTAAGAAAGATGGATTACGACAATGATATTAAAAAAGAAGATTAATACGTTTTTGCGGGCGAACTGGCCGATTCTTTTAGGAATTTTAGGGGCAGTTCTTTATGTGTATCGGGATATGATATTTGGAATGTATCGTTTGTCTTATTCTAATCTGGTTTACCGTATGATTCCTTGGAAAAGTTTAAATGTCGATACAAAAGGTCCGATTCTTTCCGATACAATGGATAATTTGATTCAGACGATTTTTTCTACGATGAGAAGCGGGGAGTCCTACCAGTTTTGGAACAATATGATTGGAATGGGAGCAAAAGAGGATATTTCGATTGTGATGTATCCGCTTTATCTTTTATATCTGCTTCCGCTTGGAGCAGCAACATGGATAAAGTCAGTATTTCAGTTTATTATGGCTTTTTTTGCTATGTACTTGCTGGTTCGGGAGTTAGGATGTCAAAAACTGCCTGCAGTACTGAGCGGAATTTTATATACATTTTGTTCATCGCTGGTATGCTGGCATAGCTGGCCGCATAGTGATGTGGCGATGTTTGCACCTTTTGCTTTTTTATTGGTATGGAGATTGGTTCAAAAAAGAAAGGTATCGGATGCAATATGGCTGGCACTGATACTTTATCTTATGCTGGCAGCAGGGATGCCTACATTTGCTGCTTATTTTTTATATTTATTGGGATTTTGGATTGTAGTTCTCACTATTCATCGATATCGAAAAGATATTCGAAAGATTGCGACTGTCTTTTGCGAGTTTGGCAGTTCGGTTGTAACAGCAGGACTGCTCAGCTTTCCCTATACAGCACAACTTTTGCTTTCGGTAGGCTCGAATGGCTATACAGAGTCCAGACGAAATCAGGGATATGATACATTGGAAGCCTTTTATCTCTCCCTTTCTTATTATCCAGATTGGACGCAGGAGTTAGATCGGCATTTTAATGAATGTACCTTTTATATCGGAATGATTGGACTGATTTTGCTGTTTTGTACATTTATTCGGCTGCATAAACGAAAAAATATCTGGTATTGGGCAGGATCGGCATTGGTACTGCTGCTTTTGATCTATACTCACTCACTGGATTTTATTTATACAAAACTGCCGGCAGTTAATACTTCCAATAAGTTTCGGGTTTTAGTACTTTTTAACTTTACAATATCCATTTTATCCGGGTTTCATATAGATGATATGATGCGAAACCGGGAATACTATAAAAAACATTGGTATCTGTTGCTGCCTGCTGTCTTTCTGGTATTGGGCGGCTGGGTATTTTTTTCCGAATTGGACTGGTCGTTACTTTCAGAAACACTCACAGATACAAAAATACTTGTTTTATGCTACATTCTAATCAGTGCACTCTGTCTGTTTTTTTACGCATGGTGGGGAAGAAAGGAAATCCTAGCTTTTCTTTGCATCATTGCCGTTTTCGATTTAGGAGGTTTTGCCAGCAGCTATTTGCCTTTTATTGAGAAAGGAGCAAAAGACATTCCAGATGCCACCGATTCAATTGCATATTTACAGGAGCATACAACGAACGGAGAACGAATTACAGCCGTAGACACATGGACCTTTTTCCCAAACATGAATGTATTTTACGGATTAAAAGATTCCCGTTCTCACAATTTAATTAACACAAATGCGGATTTAACCTTATACTTTAGCATAATGGACGAATGGTATTATACCACTCCTACACGCACGGCTGTTTGGGAGATTCAAAATTATAACTTACTAAAATATCTTGGTGTAAAATATATTGCAGATACAAAAAAATACGAAATGGTATCCTATATAGAAGATCGGGACGGACAGACTTCCGTAGGGGATCTGCACAGTGAAAAATATGTTCGGCAGACATTTACTGTAAATCGGGACGAGTTTTCCTGTCTTCAGATTCAGGCAGCTACTTTTGGAAACACATATGACAGTAAAGAAGAACTTCGTCTGCAGCTTTTAGAAAAGGAAAGCGGGCGTATAATCTGTGAGAAAGGCTATCCCCTTTTTATGCTGGTAGACAACGGATATCTTTTGATGGAATTTGATACCATTAAAGATTCTGCCGGAAAGACCTATGAACTATATATTTATAATACGGCACAAACAGAAAAACTTCCCGTTACCGTATGGCGATCTGGAAAGAACGCATATCGGGGGGATTTAATTGTAAATGGAGAAAAAATAGATGCCGATTTAATTTTATCGCTTGGATTCACCGATAAAAACTGGATTCCTATTTATGATGGAAAAGATGGACTGTTTATTAAGCAGCTAAACGAATGGACTGAACGGTTTATTCTTTGCGATACCGCCTTTATCGGAGATTCCGAAATGACAACACTTGCTTGGATGGCAGAAGAGTTTTTACCGAATACCGTTTTTATTTCTACCGATTACTATAAAGGGAGTATAACAGAAGCCCTTTTATGGGAAAAACTAAGAACAATAAAGTCAACGGATATTAGAAATGCCCCTTATGGTCAGATCTCATTTGGAAAGCTGACAGATGCAGACAAAGTTCGGTTAGTTTCAGAAAAAGATGATAGTACCGTTTTGGAAGTTTCACTCTCTGAGGGACGGTTTTTATTGTTTAATGAGTATTATGATGACGAATGGGCGGTTTATATTGACGGAGAACGAGCCGAATTATTTAAAGCTAATTTTTTGATGCGGGCGGTTTATTTGCCGGAAAGTGGGACACATACAGTAGAATTTCGGTATGAACCTTGGTCTGTTTGGAAACTGATTGGAGTTGCAGGAGTTGGAGTGATTCTTTTGATTACAGGAATTGTGTTTCAGAAGCGAATTCAGAAAAAAGTGGATGTTTTCTGCACTACATTTGAATAAATCGGACGCCGGAATCAGAGGAGAAATGTGATTGGTCTATAGTCGGACGCCGGAATCGGAAGGGAAGTCTGCTCCGGGCCCGCTTTCGCTTAGCATTTCCTCGTAGCGGACACTAAGGTGCTAAAGTACAGCACCTAAGTGCCGACGGGAAATGATGACCCTGCGCAGACCACCCTTCCGATTCCGGCTGTGTATTCCAAACAGAAAGTAAAGTTGCCTAGGAACGTTGTAGCAAATAGTTTTTTTCCTTCCTGCAGCGAATAAATTTGTAGTGGATATAAATGAGAATGAATTTACTAGACTAGAATTATATGAGATTTTTTATCCGTAGCAGGTGACTCCATTTGAAGTGTTCACTGTAGTATTAAAATTTGCAATAAAGATTAAGATAAAATAGAATATATCAAGGTAATTGATATAATTTCTGCAAGTCGATTTTTGTTAAAATCATATTATATTATTGTAAAAGTTTGTTTCATGTTTTATAGTGGAAAAGCGTCAACCAGACTTTTATTTGTGATGGTGTCGAGTGTATTTAGGTTCATTATAGATATAATTGTTTTGGTTGGAATACTCAGTCGGATTGGAGAAAGCGTTTGGGATTGCAGCGCCTTCGGAGAAAAGTTAGAAGGTCTTGGACTTCTGCTTCAATAGTAGAATTTTTTGCACGTGCTGCCAGGCGCAGTGCGTGCAAAAAAAGGGGCGTGTTTAGCCCATTGTGTAGAGAAGGGAATAGCTTGTGGCTGGATGATTTTTTCTTATGTTAGTTAAGTTTTGGCTGCCAAATGGGCGAATTGCGCCCCGGTTCGTCCGGTTGGATGCATCTGTCGGCAGAAGTCTTAGACCTTCTTGCTTTTCGGAGAGTCAAGCAGCAATCTCAAATGCTTCCTCCAGTCCGGCGTCCGCTATGGGAATACATTTTGCAGCGATTTTTCCCCAATATGGATCAAATTTTATTATGATTAGGAGTGGTAGAATGTTATGAAGAATATTCCGAAGAAGTGTTTAAAGGCGGTTCGGGTTTTGGTGAAAGAAGGACCGGCGGTTTTTATGAAGAAAGTAGCAAATCAGTTTAAGCCTCAGATGGATTATATGGAATGGCGGAAAGAGGAGCTTCCTTCTAAGGAAGAATTGCTTCGTCAGAGTCGGGAGCGGTTTGAAGAGGAAGTGGTGATTAGTGTTTTAGTGCCTCTTTATAATACGCCTCTTTTTTTTCTTAAGGAGATGATACATTCGGTTTTGGATCAGAGTTATTCTGGATGGGAGCTTTGTCTGGCAGATGGGAGTGATGAGGAACATGCTTGGGTTGGGGATTGGTGTCGGGAGATAGTGAAGAAGGATGGGAGGGTGAAGTATCGGAAGCTGGAGGAGAATGGAGGAATTTCTGAGAATACGAATGTTTGTATTCAGATGACCTCCGGGGAGTATCTGGCATTATTTGATCATGATGATTTGCTGACGCCGGATGCGCTTTATGAGGTTCGAAAGGCGATTTTGGAACGGCAGGCGGATGTGATTTATACGGATGAGGATAAGGTAAATGGGGATTCTACGGTGTATTCCGAGCCGCATTTTAAGTCGGATTTTAATTTAGATTTGCTTCGGGCGAATAATTATATTTGTCATTTTTTTGTGGTGAAAAAGGAGATTGTAGATCTGGTTGGAGGGTTTCGCAGTGAGTATAATGGTTCGCAGGACTATGATTTTATTTTTCGCTGTGTGGAGCAGGCGAATCAGATTGTGCATATTCCACGGGTGCTGTATCATTGGAGGATGCATGAAAATTCAACTGCGGCAAATCAGCAGAGCAAGCTGTACTGTTATACGGCGGGACAGAGGGCGATAGCTTCTCATTTGGAGAGATGCGGGGTAGAGGGAGAGGTTCTTATGCAGGAACATCTTGGTTTTTATCGGGTGGATTATCCGGTGCAGGGAGAGCCTTTGGTTTCGATTTTGATTCCGAATAAGGATGAGAAGGAAACGTTAAAGGGGTGTATTGATTCCATTTTTCAAAAGTCTTCTTATCGAAATTTTGAGATTATTGTAATTGAAAATAATAGTGTGGAGGCAGAAACTTTTGCTTATTATTCGGAGCTTCAGGGGGGAGGGACGGAGGATAGAGGGGATGAGAAAGGACGGATAAAAAGAGAGAGGGTTCGGGTGGTGGAATGGAAAGGGGAGTTTAATTTTTCTAAGATTAATAATTATGGGGTTTCGTTTGCTAGTGGAGAGTATCTTTTGTTTTTAAATAATGATATGGAGGTTATTTCGGCGGATTGGATCGAGCGGATGGTTGCAAATTGTCAGCGTAAAGAGGTGGGAGTTGTTGGGGCAAAGCTTTATTATCCTGATAGGACAATTCAGCATGCCGGGGTGATTATCGGGCTTGGCGGGATTGCCGGACATGCTTTTTCTAGGCAGCTTGGGATAGAGCCGGGGTATTTTGCACGGGCGGTTTGTCAACAGGATCTTTCGGCAGTTACGGCAGCTTGTATGATGGTGTCACAGGCGGATTTTGATTTTGTGGGCGGATTTGATGAAAAGCTGGGAGTGGCTTTTAATGATGTGGATTTTTGTTTGAAGATACGGCATATTTGTAAGAAGTTGGTGGTGTTTGACCCGAATGTGGAGTTGTTTCACTATGAATCAAAGTCACGGGGAGCAGAGGATACACCGCAGAAGCAGAAGCGGTTTCATCAGGAGATTGTGCGGTTTGCTGAAAAGTGGGAGGAGGATTTAAGGGGAGATCCTTATTATAATCCAAATTTGACTTTGATTGCAGGAGATTTTTCTCTTAAAAAGCCGGAGGAACGGTTTCGCAAAGAATTGGAGTATGTGCAGATGATTCGTGGAATACTAGAGAAGGAGGAGAAGGAATGAAGACAACGGTGGTAATTCCTAATTATAATGGCAAGCATTTTTTAGAGGACTGTTTGTCTGCACTTTCGAAGCAGACACAGAAGGAGTTCTGCACATTGGTAATTGATAATGGTTCTTCAGACGGAAGCGTGGACTATATAAAAGAGAATTTTCCGGCAGTGACAGTGGTTCGGTTTAAGAAAAATTGTGGATTTTGTAAGGCGGTAAACTATGGAATACAGACAGCGCAGACTCCTTATGTATTGCTGCTGAATAATGATACAGAAGTGGAAGCAGGATTTGTCGAAGAAATGGAGAAGGCGATAGAGCGGCATCCTAGGGCTTTTTCGGTCAGCAGTAAGCTGCTTCAGTTTGACAGGCGGGAGCGGATGGATGATGCCGGGGATATGTATTGTTTGGTGGGATGGCAGTTTCAGCGGGGAGTGGCACAAAAGGAAAAGGAGTTTGTAAAGGAACAGCGGGTGTTTTCGGCTTGTGCTGCGGCTGCGATTTATCGGAAAGCGGTGTTTGAAAAGATCGGATATTTTGACGAGAGTCATTTTGCTTATCTGGAGGATATGGATGTCGGGTTTCGGGCTAGAATTTACGGATATGAGAATTGGTTTTGTCCGGCGGCTCGTGCCTATCATGTGGGAAGCGGGACAAGCGGATCAAAATATAATTCTTTTAAAGTGAAACTTTCGGCAAGAAACAGCGTGTATATGAATTATAAGAATATGCCTTCCGGGATGCTGGCAGTTAATTTTTTTCCTTTGTTAGTGGGATATTTGGTAAAGTGGGGATTTTTTATTCGAAATGGATTTGGCAGGGAGTATGCGGCAGGAGTATTGGAAGGGATACAGAAAAGGAAAAAATTAAGAAAAGTTTCATTTGATTTTTCACGGGTTTGGAATTATATTGAAATCGAATGGGAATTATTTCGGAATTGTTTTCTTTATGTATATGAGTTTATACGACGGCGGGCGGAATAGGGGATAAATTAACGGAGAAAGGACTTGTGTGAAAGATCGTGATAAAAGATAATCAGAAGTATTTTAACCGTATGCATGTGGTGCTGGATGGAATTATTATTTTAGTTTCATATTTGCTTGCTTACTATATTCGTTTGGAGTCAGGATTATTTCCGCAGAAGGAAGAGGGAATGAGGATGCGGGAATATATGCTGATGATTAGTATTATTGTGCCTTATTATCTGGTACTTTATGCAATTTTTCATCTGTATACTCCAAAACGGGTACAGGGGAGGCGTTTAGAGCTTTCTAATATTGTAAAGGCAAATACGGTCGGGCTGATGATTTTTATTGTCGGACTCTATATTCTTCGTCTGATGGAATTTTCCAGACAGATGATGTTTATCTTTTATATTATTAATATTTTTCTGGAAACACTGGAGCGAAATTTTATTCGGATGGTTCTGCGGTCTTTTCGTAAAAGAGGATTTAATTTAAAACATATTCTTTTGGTGGGATACAGCAGGGCAGCGGAAGGGTATATCGATCGAATCAATGCCAATCCTCAGTGGGGATATATTGTAAGGGGTATTTTGGATGATGAGGTGGAGGCAGGAACGATTTATAAGGGAGTAAAGGTACTTGGGTGTATTGACAATCTGAATATTATACTGCCTGAAAACAAGTTGGACGAGATTGCGATTACACTTGGGATTTCACAGTATGCACGGCTTGAGGAAGTGGTAAATATGTGTGAAAAGTCCGGGGTGCATACTAAGTTTATTCCTGATTATAATCATATTATTCCTACCAAGCCTTATACAGAGGATTTGCTGGGACTTCCTGTCATTAATATTCGTTATGTGCCGCTTTCAAATACAGTAAATATGGTGATGAAGAGGATTGTAGATCTGATTGGATCGCTGGTGGCTTTGGTGATTTTTTCACCTGTTATGCTGATTACGGCGATTGCTGTAAAATGTACTTCTCCCGGACCGATTTTTTACAGTCAGGAGCGGGTGGGGCTGCACAACCGACCTTTTAAAATGTACAAGTTTCGGTCAATGCGGGAAGCGGAAGTCAAGAATGGGTGGACAACGAAAAATGATCCACGAGTGACCGGAGTAGGGCGGTTTATTCGAAAGACCAGTATTGATGAGCTGCCACAGCTTTACAATGTGCTGCGGGGAGATATGAGTTTGGTAGGACCTCGGCCGGAACGACCTTTTTATGTAGAGAAATTTCGGGAGGAAATTCCTCGGTATATGGTAAAGCATCAGGTTCGACCCGGGATGACGGGCTGGGCTCAAATCAATGGGTATCGGGGGGATACTTCTATA
This sequence comes from uncultured Lachnospiraceae bacterium, assembly GCA_910585855.1. Taxonomy (GTDB): domain Bacteria; phylum Bacillota; class Clostridia; order Lachnospirales; family Lachnospiraceae; genus MGBC114844. The sequence continues at coordinate 13,124 of CAJUGZ010000010.1, forward strand.
CGGAAGCGGATTGATTATGATCTTTATTATATTGAGAATTGGACAATTGGACTGGATTTTAAAATTTTGTTTTTAACCTTCTTTAAAGGGTTTATCAATAAAAATGCTTATTAGAGGGGGACGCCGAAAGTCAAAGGGAATTCTATTCCGGGCCCGCTTGCGCTTAGCATTTCCTCGTAGCGGACACGTAAGGCACGAAAAGACTGTGCCTAAGTGCCGACGGGAAATGATGACCCTGCATAGAACACCCTTTGGCTTTCGGCTGTGTATTGCAGACCGGAAGAACAGAGATTGCAGTGATTTTAAATAAAAGAATCATGATTGAAAAATTTTTGGTGATGTTTATAAATAAGTGGTAAAATTTTATGTAATGGAAAGGATCTAAAAAATGGGTAAGAAAAAGTTGACGGAACAGCAAAAAAAACAACAAAGGAGAAAGAAGCAGGCAAGGCGCAGGCGGCGCAGAAAGATATTGATTTTTGTAGAACTTGTGATTTTGTTGGTTTTGGGGGTAGGAGTTTATGCTGCTTCAAAATGGGATTTGTTAAATGTAAATCCGATTGATAGGGAAAATGTAATGATGAATGAGGAAGTAGCTGGAAATAAGGAATTAAAGGCTTATACGAATATTGCTTTGTTTGGGATTGATTCTAGGGATGAATCGCTTGGGGACGGAAACCGAAGTGATACGATTATGGTGGCAAGTATCAATAATAAAACAAAAGAAATTAAGATGGTTTCAGTTTATCGAGATACTTATCTTTTGATTCCAAAAGAGGATAGTACATATGATAAGGCAAATTTGGGGTATTTTTACGGCGGACCAGAACTGGCAATTAATGAATTAAATAGAAATTTGGATTTGGATATTACAGATTATGTGTCAGTGAATTTTTCAGCTTTAATTGATACGATTGATGCGTTAGGGGGGATTGATATAGAAATTACGGAGAAGGAATGTTTTTATATCAATGGATATATGACAGAAACGGCTGTGATTACGGGAAAGGAGAAAGTAGAACTTTATGAAAGCGGGCTGGTGCATCTAAATGGGATGCAGGCGACGGCCTTTTGCCGGATTCGGTATGTGCCTACTGTAAATGGGACAAATGATGACTATGGAAGGACAGAACGGCAGCGGGTTGTAATCAGTAAGATTGCAGAAAAGGCAAAGGAGGCGGATCTTGCGACTTTAAATAAGGTGGTGGATGAGGTGCTGCCGAATATTTCGACTAGTTTAACGGCAGGGGAGATTTTGGGGCTGTTGTCTGGGATTGCTAAATATGAACTGGTGGATAGTGCAGGATTTCCTTTTGAGAAAGTGGGAATGGGAATGGGGAGCAAAGGGGATTGTGTTGTGCCTGTAGATTTAGAGTATAATGTGGAGGAACTGCATCGGTTTTTGTTTGGAGCAGAGGATTATACGGTGTCTGGGGTGGTAAAAGAGATTAGTGATCGAATTATTGAGGTTTCCGGGCAAAAGCATACGAAAGTAGAAACAGATGGTGTAAATTAAAAGCTAGAGGGACGCTAAAATCCAAGAGGATGTCAAAATCCGAGGGGGACGCCAAAAGTCCAAGGGAGATCTGTTCCGGGTTTGCTTTTGCTTAGCATTTCCTCGTAGCGGACACTAAGGTGCTAAAATACAGCACCCAAGTGCCAACGGGAAATGATGACCCTGTGCAGACCTCCCTTGGGCTTTTGGTTGTGTATGTCAGCCGAAGATAGAGTTGCTGTAAGAGTTATCACTTTAGATTCTAAAGGTTTATAGTAGAAGTGAAATAAAATCGAATAGGCTACAGATCCTGATTTGGTTCAAAGAGAACCTAAATTTTTTTCAGATACAACATCATTTTGGGTAACTCTTTATAACTTGAATTATCATGTAGTGATTGATAGAATAGGTATTGGAACTAAAAAATAGTCGTTGAAGGATGAGAAAACAGGTGTTTTAAAGGAAAAACAGTTGTTTGAAAGGAAAGCAAATGAATTGCGAGTGAGTACGATTAACGAACTGAAAAAAGAGTTCGAATAATATATATTGATTTAAGTTATCAGCGAAATTGGGAAAATGTCTTTCAGCAGGATAAAGACAAAGGTAAGGGTGTTTACAGATGTTGCGGTTTGAATTATCAGCTAGACTGGGGAAGGCGTTTGAGATTGCAGCGACTTTGGAGAAAAGTTAGAAAATCTTGGACTTCTGCTCGAATATTAGGATTTTTTGCACATACTGCTTTTACGCAGTGTGTGCAAAAAAAGGTGCGTGTTTAGCCCAATGTAAGAGAAGGCGGCGTCTTGTGGTTGGTGTAATCCTTCCTTATGTCATTCAAGTTTTGCCTGCTATATGGGCGAATTGCGCACCGGTTCGTCCGGCTGGATGCAGGAACAGGCAGAAGTCTTAGATTTTCTTGCTTTTCGGAGAGCGGAGCTGCAATCTCAAACGCCTTCCCCAGTCTGGCGTCCGGTATGGAAATATTGTAACAGTTAAATACAGGAATGAAGAAAGGAAAAAGTAGAGGATAGAATGAATCCACAGATGATTTTAAAGAAATATTTTGGTTATGATGATTTTCGAGAGGGGCAGCGGGAGTTGATTGATTGGATTTTAGATGGAGGGGACGTACTGGGAATTATGCCTACCGGTGCTGGAAAATCGATTTGCTATCAAGTGCCGGCTTTGATGTTTTCAGGGGTTACGGTTGTTATATCACCTCTGATTTCTCTTATGAAAGATCAGGTGTATTCTTTGTCGCAGGCAGGGATTTCGGCTGCCTATATCAATAGTTCTTTGAGTGAGGCAGAGATTTACCGTACATTTGAGTATGCTAGAAGAGGGGCTTATAAGATTCTTTATATTGCACCAGAGCGGTTGGATACGCCGTTGTTTTTGGAGTTTATTGTGGATGCAGATATTTCTTTGGTGGCAGTGGACGAGGCACATTGTGTGTCACAGTGGGGACAGGATTTTAGACCGAGTTATTTGAATATTGCCTCGTTTGTGGCGCAGCTTCGAAAGAGGCCTGTATTGTGTGCTTTTACGGCTACTGCTACCAGTGAGGTAAAGGATGATATTTTATGTATTTTAGGACTGAATCAACCAAAACTTTTGATTACGGGGTTTGATCGGAAAAATTTGTATTTTGCAGTAAAGCATGTAAAGAAGAAAAAGGAAGAAACATTAAGTTTTATAAAGGAACGTTATGGGCAGTGTGGAATTGTTTATTGTTCTACCAGAAATAATGTGGATGAGATTTATGAACTTTTGTGTGAAAATGGAATTGATGCTGCCAGATATCATGCCGGAATGAGTAAGGAAGAGAGGACGCAAAGTCAGGAAGATTTTATCTATGATGTAAAGACGGTTATGGTAGCGACTAATGCATTTGGCATGGGGATTGATAAGTCTAATGTCCGCTATGTGCTGCATTACAATATGCCGCAGAGTATGGAGAATTATTATCAGGAAGCGGGCAGGGCAGGTCGGGATGGAGAAAATTCGGAGTGTATGCTGTTTTATGAGCCAAGAGATGTGCATATCAATAAGTTTTTGATTGAAAATAAGGAGTCGAAGAAAGAATTGACTCAAGAAGAGGAAGCGGCGATTCGGGAGCGGGATTATAAGCGGCTTCGGGAAATGACATTTTATTGTACTACAAAAGAATGTTTAAGAAATTTTATATTAAAATATTTTGGGGAGCGAACCGGGGCGGATTGTAATAACTGCAGTAATTGTCTGACAAATTATGAAAGAACGGATGTAACAGAATTGAGCCGGAAAATTTTAAACTGTGTCTATGAACTGCGGCAGCGATTTGGGATTAATATTGTGGTAGGAGTGTTAAGGGGAAGCAAGGCAGCCCGTATTTTAGACAATGGTTTTGATAAATATCGGACATATGGAACGTTGGCAGAATATGCAGAAAGTTCTTTAAGACAGATTATTGATGCACTGATTCAGGAAAATATGCTGATTCAGACGGATGATCAATATCCGGTGCTGCGGTTGGGGACAGATTATTTGAAGTTAAAAAATGATGCAAACCGTATCTATATTAAGAGTGAGGTTCGCAGAACAAAGGAAGTGGAAAAGGCAGCAGGGAAAAAGAAGAGTGTATTGACAAACAAAGGATATGATTTATTTGAAAAACTTCGTATTCTGCGAATGGAAACTGCAAAGGAGGAAAATGTACCGCCTTATATTGTGTTTTCGGATAAGACCTTGACGGATATGTGTGTAAAGCTTCCGTTTACGCCGGAAGAAATGCTTGCTGTAGCCGGAGTGGGGCAAAATAAAAAAGAAAAGTATGGGGAGCGATTTTCGGAGTTGATCTTAGAGGTGACAGGGGGAAATCGGGAAGGGTATTCTTGGACAGAAGGAGAAGATTTGCGAAAAGAAGCGGCATCTGACAGAAAGAAGATTGTTGTAAAGAAGCAGAAAGAGAAAAAAGCTGCTTTTACAGATAGGACGCAGAAAAAGCAGGAAAACAGACAAGAAAAAAGCAAAAAAGAAGAGTTTACCTTTACAAGATGGATGGCAGAACGAGTGACATGTAGGGGAGAATGTATGCTTTCTGAGTTTGTAGAAAGATTAAACCAGCAAATTGACGAAAAACGGATGGAACGGCTCTCTGCGGTTTCTTTGGAAAAGAAATTGGAGGAAGAGGGGTATATTTATTTTGAACGTAAATTGTCCCCAGTTTTTGTTGTAAAAGGAAAGGGGCAGGAAAAAGGACTTTTTGTTGCACATATCAGTAGAAATGGAAAGGAATATGACGTTTTAATGGTCGATGAACAGGCTCAAAAGTGGCTGCTTCGGAAGGTTTTGGAAGAGAAATTGTAGATGGAAGGATTGTGAGAGGATATGGGAGGTGGAAGGTATGGGGATCTATCTGAATCCGGGAAATGAAGCATTTCGAATTTCAGTTTCCAGTGAAATATATGTAGATAAAACCGAATTGATTTCTTTTGTAAATAAGAGATTGGGTCAGGAAAAGAGGTTTCTTTGCGTAAGCAGACCACGAAGATTTGGTAAATCTATGGCAGCTCATATGCTTTGTGCTTATTATGATAGGGAGTGTGATTCGAGAGAGTTATTTCAAGATTTAAAGATAGCAAGAATGGATTCTTTTGAACAGCATTTAAATCAGTATGATGTTATTTTTTTAAATATTCAGCAGATGATACGGGCTGCAAAGACACTGGATTGTCTGATTGATTATATAGAGAGGCAGGTTTTTCGGGAGATAAAGGAAAGGTATGGGGAAATTTTAGAAGGTTTTGAAGAAACACTGCCGCTTGCACTTACTTCTGCTTTTTTAAAAGATAAGAAAGGGTTTATTTTTATTGTAGACGAGTGGGACTGTATTTTTAGAGAAGCAAAAGAAAATGTAGAAGTACAGAAAAAGTATCTGGATTTTTTAAGGGACTTGTTTAAGGATCGGGCTTATGTAAAATTGGTATATATGACAGGAATTTTGCCGATAAAGAAATATGGAACACATTCTGCATTAAATATTTTTGATGAATTTTCTATGATATTTCCTAAAAAATTGGCAGAATATGTTGGTTTTACGGAGATAGAGGTAAAACAGTTATGTGAAACTTTTGAGATGGATTTTGAGGAGATGAAGTGCTGGTATGATGGATATCGGTTTAAAAAGGAAATTCATATCTATAATCCGAAATCTATTGTAGATGCCATTACAGAAGAGGAGATTCATAGCTATTGGGTGGGAACAGAAACATATGAGGCACTTAAGATATATATGGATTTGAATTTTGATGGGTTAAAGGATTCGGTAGCGGTTATGTTGGGTGGGGGAAGATGTAGAATAAATGCTAGAAAGTTTCAAAATGATATGACAAGTTTCGAAAGTAAGGATGATGTTTTTACACTTTTGGTACATTTGGGTTATCTTTCCTATTATGAGGAAAAACAGGAAGTTGCGATTCCGAATTTAGAGATGGAAGAGGAGTTTAAAAATGTAATAGAAGGGGAGAGTGGATGGGGGAAATTGGCAGATATGCTGCGTTGTTCGGAAGAACTGCTGGAGGCAACGCTGCATCAGGATACCAATACGGTAGCGAAAATATTGGATAAAGTGCATACAGAACAGACATCGGTTTTGTCCTATCATGATGAAAATTCTTTGAGCTGTGTGGTAACGCTTGCTTATTTCAGTGCAAAAAAAGACTATATTTTTATAAGAGAGTTTCCTACGGGAAAAGGATTTGCAGATATTGTAATGCTTCCATATAGACAGTCGGATAAACCTGCTCTGGTAATAGAACTGAAATGGGACACTTCAGCAAGCGGGGCGATTAAACAGATAAAGGATAAGAAGTATGTATCGACATTGGAGAATTATGTAGGGGAAATTGTATTGGTTGGAATTAATTATAATAAAAAGACAAAAGAGCATCAATGTGTGATAGAAACGTATAGAAAGTAACAGAAATAAGGGAAGTTTTCTAAGAAGAATGTAGAGAAAATCTGTAATATGCCTGTAAATTATTTATTAAATCTACCGATATGTATAGTAGAAATGGAGAACACGGATGTACTCCTTTATTATAAGCAGCTTTTGTTAAAAATACACGGAGGTGATTTTAATGGCAGTAGAATCAGTTGGAAATGCAGGAATGGGAAATGTGAATGTGACATCCTATCAAGCAACTGCACCAAAGATATCAAAACCGGTGGAAACTGCAGCAGAGCCAGTAAAGGTGGTACAAAAGCCAGCAGTGAAACCACAGATAACAGATGGAGCATCAACTAGCAATGAAGAAGTTGAGTTCCCGATTACAAACGGAGCAGAAACATTAAAACTGCAAAATGAAATGACACAGGAGAAAATGCATAAGGCATTGGACAATATCAATCGAAAATTATCCAATACTTCTTGTGAGTACGGTTATGATGATACAACAAACCGGGTGACGATTAAAATTATTGATAAGGAAACAGATGAAGTGATTCGGGAGCTTCCGCCGGAGAAGACATTGCAGATGATTGCAAAAGCATGGGAACTGGCAGGGCTTCTTGTAGATGAAAGGCTGTAAGGTAAGGAGGGAGAAAAATGGCAATTCGAATATCAGGTATGATATCAGGTATGGATACCGATGCTATGGTAAAGGAATTAGTATCTGCATATCAGACGAAAACAGATAAGTATAAAAAAGCACAGACAAAATTGGAATGGAAGCAGGATGCTTGGAAAGAATTAAATTCTAAGATATATAAGTTATATACCAATATGTTTAACCGGACATTATCTTCTAACTATAATAAGAAAAAGACAGTTAGTTCGGATGAGTCAAAAGCGTCTGTAGTAGCTGCAAATGGCTCGGTAATCGGAACACAAAAGTTAAAAATTAAAAGTCTGGCAACATCTGGATATCTAACAGGAGCAGAACTTGGTGGAGGAACAAAAGGATTCACATCGGATTCAACTCTTGGAGAACTTGGAATTTCTGATAAAACAAGCATTGATGTTACAATAGGCGGAAAAAGAGAAACAATCGAATTAGATAGTTCCATGAAAGTAAGAGATTTGGTAAAAGAATTTAGTGATAAAGGTCTGGTAGCAAGTTTTGATGAAAAAAATCAGAGATTTTTTGTAAGTTCAAAAAACAGTGGAAAGGATGGCGATTTTGAGATTACAGGAACTCAAAATGCGGCAGGTTCATCAGATGCATTAAAAGCATTAGGATTTGTTTCGAACTTAACTGGAGCTAAGGTGCAGAAAAAGGTTTATGGTGGTAATGTAACAGGAGAAACAAAACTTAGTGATATTATTGATAAATTTGAAAGTGATTCAAGCAGTAGTCTTGGGATTAACGGTGATATAAATTTTAAAGTTACAGTAGGTGGAGTGTCAACTGATGTTAAATTAAATAAAGATATGACGGTAGATGAGATGCTGGAAGAATTGAAAAAGACTAATTTATCAGTAGATTTTGATGAAGAAAATCAGAGTTTTTCTGTAAGTGGAGGTTCTATTTCAGCAACAGATGAAAATTCTACTAAAATGTTAGAGTTATTGGGATTTAATAAAGCGACAAGTACATCAAAACTTAGTGATCTTGGGGTTACAAGTGATACAACAATTAATGTTAAGGTAGATGGAAAGACAACAAAGGTTGAGTTAAAGGCAGATATGACAATAAGTCAAATGCTGGAGGAGTTGAATAAGGCAGGCATAGCTGGAAGCTTTGATCAAGCAACACAAAGATTTTCTATAAGTTCTAAGACGAATGGAGATTTTGATATTTCAGCCACTGGCGATGCAGGTTCAACAGAAACATTGAAGGCATTGGGATTTATAGCAGGAAATGGTGAAAGTCCAGTAAAGACAGGACCAGTAAAAATTGAAGGACAGGATGCAGAGATTGAATTGAATGGTGCAACTTTTCGATCTAATACAAACAGTTTTTCTATTAATGGTTTGACAATTACAGCGAAGGCAGAAACAGCAGAGAATGAAACAATTACATTGTCTACAGATACAGATGTAGATGCTGTTTATGATTCTATTAAGGAATTTATAAAAGAGTATAATGAGCTGATTAAAGAGATGGATACATTGTATAATGCAAAATCAGCAAAAGGTTATGAACCTTTGACAGATGAAGAAAAAGACTCTATGTCAGATACAGAAGTAGAAAAGTGGGAAACAAAAATTAAAGATTCTTTATTGCGGAGAGATGGTACATTAAGCAGTGTAATTACTATTATGAAGACGGCAATGCAGAAATCTTTTACGATTAATGGAGAAACTTTATCTTTGTCAAGTTTTGGAATAGAAACAGGGGGATATTTTGATACTGGTGAAAATGAGAAGGGAATGTATCATATTGATGGTGATCCAGATGATTCTACAACAAAAGGAAATGCAGATAAATTAAAAACGATGATTGCATCCGATCCAGATAAAGTAGCTTCTTTCTTTAGTCAGTTATCAAAGAATCTTTATGATGAGCTTGGAAAAAAGATGTCTTCTACGACATTAAGCAGTGCATTTACTGTATATAATGATAAGCAGATGAAGACAGAGTATGATAATTATACAAAAACTATTAAAAAATGGGAAGATTATGTATCTGAACAAGAAGATAAATGGTATAAAAAGTTTTCTGCAATGGAAACTGCGCTTGCAAAGTTACAATCTAGTACATCTGCTTTATCAGGATTGTTAGGCAGCTAAAGGAGGAACAAAACATGGCAGTATCTGGGTATAACGCATATCAGCAAAATAAAATTGCAACAGCGTCACCAGCAGATCTTACGCTTATGCTTTATGAAGGGGCAATCAAATTTTGTAATATAGCAATAGCAGGGGTTGAGCAAAATGATATTCAAAAGGCACATACTAATATTAAAAAAGTAGAAGCCATTATTGTAGAATTTCGTTCTACATTAGATTTTAAATATGAGGTAGCAAAGGATTTTGATAATGTATATGCATATCTTTATGATCGTCTGGTAGAAGCAAATATAAAGAAAGATAAAGAAATACTGGAAGAAGTATTGGGGCATTTACGGGGGATGCGTGATACTTGGAAAGAGGTTATGGTAAGAGCAAAACAAAAATCATAAAAATAATAATAGTGGAAATGTTCCTGTTAATAGTGGCTGGTGGCGTTCCTTAGTCATCTGGTATTGACAGGAACATTTCTTAATAGAAGGAGGAAATTGGGATGGAGATGGAAAAGAATTATATTATGATATTAATTGATAGTTTGCATAAGAAGATTGCAGTTTTAGATAATATATCAGAAGAAAATGAGAAGCAAAGGTTGCTGTTTATGCAAAAAGATTTGGAATTGGAAGAATTAGAACCATCTCTTGAGAAAAAGCAGGAATATATTGATAAATTGAATGAATTGGATGAAGGTTTTCAAACACTTTATGATAGAGTAAAAATGGAGTTGCAGGGTCATCCAGAGAAGTATAAGGAAGAAATAAAAGAGATGAAAGAATTAATTACGCAAATTACTGGAAAAAGTATGGTAGTACAAACAGAAGAAGAGCGGAATAAATTGGCAGTAAAAGAATGTTTTAGTAAGTTTAAAAAAGATATTCGTCAAGCAAGAAATAGCCAAAAGGCGGCTATAAATTATTATAATAATATGAATCGGCTGAATCATATGGAAGCTCAATTTATGGATCGGAAGAAGTAAAAAAGGTAAAAATTACTTATTTATAGTTATAAAGTATTTTATAGTTTGTTCGATATATAAAATATATTAGATAGGAATCGTATAACGCATGGAGGCGCATATATCAGAGAAGTAGGTGGAAGAAATAGATATAAGTGTCTATTTCTTCTTTTTATTTAAAGAGAATTTTTTAAAGATAAAAATTAGATAATCATATTAACTTTATAATATATTTAGTATAAATAGTAAAGTAGGAATAAAATTAGAATAGATTAAAAGTATAATAAATAGAAAGGAGAAGGTGATGGAAGAGGTTATAATTTATGGGTATTGTTCTATTGGAGAAGCGGTATATCAAGAATGTATACGAAGAAAGCTTTTTGTTTTATGTTTCTGTGAAGATAATAAGATACGAAAGAATAAAGCACACACAGATATAGATATTTTTTCTTTAGATGAGATTGTACAGAAGAAATTAGATGGAAAATTTTTAATATGTATACCAAATGCTACACCAGTAATTAAAAAATTACAAAGAGTGGGATATAAAAATTGGGAATTAGCGTTTACTTATTTGTTAAAAGAACATTACCTTTATGATACTTATTTATTAAAATCTAAAGAAGTAGCGATTAGAGAAATTGAATCATGTATATTAAGTCATGAGAGTTTAAACGTTTCTGATAAGTTGTTTTTAAGAAGTATAGATTTAGAAATTACTGAAAAATGTTCTATGCGTTGTAGGGATTGCAGTAATTTAATGCAATACTATAAAATACCAAAAAATTATTTGGTAGAAGAATTGATTAATTGGTTAAATATTTTATTAAAATATGTTGATGAGATATATGAAATTCGTATTTTAGGTGGAGAACCATTTATGCATTCTGAAATACATAGGGTGATAGAAAAAATAATTTCATATTCTACAGTACATAGGGTAGTTATATATTCCAATGCAACAATTATGCCTACAAAAGAAATGTGGGATGTTATGGAGAATGAAAAAGTTAGTTTTAGTATTACAAATTATGGTAGATTGTCAAGAAATTTATTAAATATGCAGCAAGAATTAGATAAAAGAAATATAACATACGATATTCATGAAATGGGGAATTGGACTCAATGTGCTGATATTAAAAAACATAATCGTGATAGAATACAATTAGAAGAAATATATAATAAATGCTGTGCTAAGAATCTTGTAACACTATTGGCTGGAAAAATATTTAAATGTCCGTATATTGCTAATGCAGTTAATTTAGGTGCAATTCCAATTATAGAAGGAGAATTTTTAGACTTAGAACAATTGGATAAGATGGGGTTGGAAGCAAAAAGAAAATTAAGAGATTATTTAAATGTAAAAGAATATTTTCTAAGTTGCGATTATTGCAATGGAAGATCTTTTGATGCAGAGGAAATAGAGCCAGCAATACAAATTCTAGAACCTAGAGATTATGTTGTAATAGGGGGAGATATATATGGAAAATGATTTAATAAGTGTTATAATTCCTATATATAATGCGGAGATGTATATTATACAATGTATGGAGTGCATTAGAAATCAAACATATAATAACCTAGAAATTATACTTGTAAATGATGGATCTGAGGATAAGAGTGCAGAATTATGTGAAAAATATAGAGAACAGGATAAAAGAATTAAGTATTTTTATAAAATAAAAGGTGGACCTGCATCTGCAAGGAATGTTGGAATAAGAGAATCTTGTGGGAAATATATATTTTTTATGGATATAGATGATCTTATTGAAAAAGATGCAATTGAAAGTTTGTATAATATTTATATTAGAAAAAAAGTTGATTTTGTGATTGGAAATGCAATACAAAAAAATATATTTGGAGAAAATTGTATTATTGGAAGTAGAGAAAACCAGTCTTTTGACGATAGAAAAGCTGTAATAGAATTAATATATAGATTTGCAGATGATATAAAAGATCATAAAATATTATGGACCGTTTGGGGAAAATTGTATTGTTCAGAAATAATTAAGAAAAATCATATCTTTTATAATGAAAAAGTGAATGCATGGGAAGATACAATATTTGTGATTATGTATTTAGGGTATTGTAATCGTGTATATTATTTAGCAAGATGTTTATATATTTGTGATCATTATAGGCAAGCAAACTATAAAAAACAGTTGAATTGTGCTAGTGGAAAGATGTGGATGGGTCCTTTAGATTTTAGGTATATAGTAAGAAACATTGAAAAAATTATGGGGAAGTATGAACAAGTTATTAAAAATTGTTATAGTGAGTATGCAATTATGTCAATGTTTACTAGTACTAGATTATTGAGGATTTATACTCTTCAAGATTTAAAAAAATTGTATACTAATATTTATAGAATAGTAAATGATGAGAAGTTGCAACATTCAATAGTATATTATGTTCAAAAACATAATGATAATGCAAAAATAATTCCTTTTTTAATAAAGAAAAGATGGATATGGCTAATTATTATTACTTTTAAATTACAAGTAAGAAGGATTGAAATAAAAAATAGGGGTAAATAGCTATGATTATTTATGATATTACACAAGAACTTTTTTCAACAACTATATATCCTGGTGATCCTATACCAACTAAAAAAAGTTGGCTGTCTATAGAGAATGGTGATATATGTAATTTGACAATTCTAAGTTTAGGGAGTCATTCTGGAACTCATATAGATGCACCAAAGCATTTTATTGCAGAAGGAAAGGATGTAGCAGAACTATCATTAGATAAATGTATTGGATATTGTGAGGTAATATATTGTAATGGAAGGATTACATCAGAATTTTTAGCAAAAACTTTAGAAGAGGGAACAGATAAAATTTTATTACGTGGTAATGTGATATTAGATGAAGAGTTTGCTAAAAGTATTGTTAAATGCAAAATAAATTTAATAGGTGTAGAAATGCCAACTGTTGGGGATGAAGTGTCTCAAAAGCAGGTTCATAAGATACTTTTGGAAAATGAAGTTGTTATATTAGAAAATTTAAATTTGGATAAGATACCTGAAGGAAAGTATTTTCTTGTAGCACAGCCATTAAAGATGGACGATGTGGATGGATCACCAGTAAGAGCATTATTGATTGTAGATAAATAAAGAAAATAGATTTATAGTTTATTTAAAATATTAAGAAAAATTTTTAGTAAAAATTGGTTTAATTATTATTTTAGTTTGGAATATTTTATAAAGTTATATTTTAAAAGATAATATTTATCTTAGTTTTAGTTTAGATAAGAATCCTACAACGCAAGGAGGCGCATATATCAGAGAATGAATTTTCAAGAAATGGATATGGTGTCTATTTCTTTTTTATTATTTATATTTTATAGGATATTAGTTATTTTATATTAAGTATTATGATTATAAAAATAAGATGGAGAAGAAAAATGAGTGAAGATTTTAAATTAGATTCACATAAGCTTATGTTTCATCCATGTGAAGTTGCAAGATGGCTTCATGGGGAGGAGATATACCCAATTGAAATTGAAATATCACCAAGTGGAACTTGTAATCATCGTTGTACTTTTTGTGCAGTGGATTATTTGGGATATAAACCAGTTTTTTTAAATAGCCATATGATGTTTAATAATATTGAACATATGAAAAAACATGGTTTGAAAAGTGTTATTTGTTCAGGAGAAGGTGAACCATTATTAAATAAAGATATGCCTAATTTGGTAGTAAATATGAAACGAATTGGCTTAGATGTTGCTATGGCATCAAATGGTGTATTATTAAATAAAGAAATAACAGAAGAATGTTTACATGCATTTACGTGGGTTCGATTTAGTGTAGCTGCTATATATGAGGAAACATATAAAAAAATTCATAATAGTAAAAATGGAGATTTACAAAGAACATTAAATAATATTGCTTATGCTGTGGAATGGAAGAAAAAGAGAAATTTGAAAACTACATTAGGAGTACAGTGTTTATTAATAAAAGAAAATATTAATGAAATTCTTGATATGGCTAAAGAGTTGAAAAAGTTAAAAGTTGATTATTTTACAGTTAAACCATATTCACAACATATGCAAAGTAAAAATCGTTTAGAAGTAGATTATAAGGAATTATTTGAATTGGAGAATAGTATTAAACAATATGAGTCTGAAGAATTTAAGATTTACTATCGTATTAATGCAATGAAAAAGATGAAAGAAAATAAAAGATATGATAATTGTTATGGGCTGCCGTTTATGACACATATTGATGCGAGAGGAAATGTATGGCCTTGTGTTAATTTTATTGGAAAATTTGAATTTTTATATGGCAATTTGTATGAGCAATCATTTGAAAAAATTTGGCATGGAGAAAAGAGAAAAAAAGTAATGTCTTCTTTTGAAGAAATGGATATTAATCATATATGTAGAGATGCGTGTCGTTTGGATGAAATTAATCAATATTTATATCAATTAAAACATCCAGGAACACATGTTAATTTTATATGAAATTTGTAGAAAGAGGGAGATATTATTGAAAGTTATTTTTATGGCAAAAGAAACAGAATCATCTAAGGCTGCATTACAATATTTATTGGATGTAAGAACAAACATTGTGGGAGCTGTTATTAGAGAAAATGATAATGTATTACAGAAAATTTGTAAAATGAATGATATTTCTATATATACTGAAAAAGAGTTACTATCAAATTTTAGAAATGGAAATCTAGAAGTAGATTATATATTATCATTTTATTGGAAAAGAATAAGTAAAGAGATATTAAATATTCCAACTATAGGAAGTATTAATTTTCATCCTGGACCACTTCCAGAGGCTAGAGGATCTGGATATCATATTGCAATTATTGAGAATTGGGGTTATTGGGGTGTTACAGCTCATTATATGGATGAAGAATTCGATACTGGTAAAATAATAGAATGTAGGCATTTCTCTATTGACAGTAATATTGTTAATAAAGATTTAGTAAATATTACACATAAAAATTTATTTAATCTTTTTAAAGATATAATAAATCAGATAAGAGAGAAAAAAGAATTAGAAGCTGTTTTACAAAAAAATGGAAGATATTTTAGTTTAAAGGAATTAGAAAGTATGAAATTGATTCAAGAGAATGAACAAGTAGAGGAAATTGATAATAAGATAAGAGCTTTTTGGAATCCACCTTATAGTGGAGCACAGATTGAATTAAAAGGAAAAAGATATACTGTAATTAATGATGAAATTTTACAATGGATTGCAGAACGAATTTAGAGTTGAGGATAAAAATGGAAAATTATCAGTTAGAAAAAAAAGCAACAGAGTTTAGAAAGAAAATAATGGAAGTTGGATATCAAACAAAAAGTGGACATTTAAGTTCAGCACTTTCATGTACAGATATTATGGTTGCTTTATATTATGGAGGGTTTCTTAATTATAATAAAGGAAGCTATTTAAATACAGATAGAAATAGATTTATTTTAAGTAAAGGGCATGCATGTATTATTCAATATTTAATATTAGTTGATTTAGGATTAATTTCAAATGAAGAATTGTTAAAATTATGTAAACCGGGAAGTATATTAGGAGCGCATCCTGATTCTTTAAAGATTCCAGGAATTGAAGCAACAACAGGTGCACTTGGACATGGATTGTCAATTTCTATTGGATATGCACTTGGAGCGAAATATAATGAACAAAATTATCAAGTATATACAATTCTTGGAGATGGAGAGTGTGAAGAAGGTTCAGTATGGGAAGCTGCATTATGTGCAGGACATCAGAAATTAGATAATCTTACAGTAATTATAGATTATAATAAACTTCAGGCATCAGATTATACGTTTAATATTACTACATTAGATTCTTTAGTAGAAAAGTGGTTTGATTTTGGATTTAATACTTGTGAAATAGATGGTAATAATATGGAAGAGGTAATGAAAGCATTACAGAAACCAATGGATAAAAAACCAAAAGCAATTGTTGCACATACAATAAAAGGGAAAGGTGTAAATATAATTGAGAACCAGAATAATTGGCATGGAAGAAAACCAAATGATAAAGAATGGTTTTTGATTAGAAAACAGATGGGCATATAGATAATGGTAAATGCATGTTTGAATACATTGAGTCAATTAGTTGAAAATGATAGACGAATTATAGTATTAGGTTCAGATTCTATGAATATTAAGGAAAAGCTTTCTGACCGGAGTAAAAGACAATATATAGAGATGGGAATTGCAGAATCAAATTTAATTGGTGCTGCTTCAGGGATTGCAACATGTGGGGTGATTCCGTATGTATATGCTGTTTCACCGTTTCTTGTATATCGTGCAAATGAGTTTATTAGAAATGATATATGTTTGCAAAAGAGAAATGTGAAAATAATTGGTTATAGTGCAGGGATGGATTATTGCACATCTGGACCAACACATCATACTACTGAAGATATTGCTATGCTTCGGGTTTTGCCAAATTTGACAATTCTTTCACCAGCTTCTGTAAAGGAAGTAGAACAAATGGTGAGAGCTGCTGTAGAAATAGATGGTCCTGTATATATTCGGTTGAATAGAGAAAGTAATCGGGAAATTTATCCATCAGAATATCATTTTGAATTAGGAAAAGCACAAACATTATGTGATGGTAAAGATTTAACGATTATTTCGACAGGAGGTATAACATATGATGTTCTTCAAGCAGTAAAACAAATAAAAACAAATATTATGGTAAGAGTGATTCATTTAGGAACAATAAAACCATTAGATGTGAAAACTATTTTAAAGGCAGCAGAAGAAACAAGTAAAATTATAACAGTGGAAGAACATAGTATTACTGGAGGAATTGGAAGTGCAGTATCGGAAATTCTTGCGGAAACTGGTGTAAATGCAAGGCTGATTCGAATGGGATTAAGGGATACTTTTGCAAAAGGATATGGAAATCATGATGAAATTAAAAGAATGAATGGTTTGTCAATAGAGGATATATTACAAATGATTTATAAAGAATGGGAGAAATTATGAAAAAAATACTTATAACAGGAATAGGAGGGAATGTAGGACAATATATTGCAAATGAAATGTTCCATGCTGGGTATGATGTAGTAGGTATTTATCGTAATATTATGCCAAAAAGTGCAGATTATGAGTTGATAAGAGCAGATATTTCGAAAAAGTTACCAAAGTTGCAAGGAATAGATGCAGTTATTCATATTGCAGCAAGGTTGACTGGAACAGTAAAAGAGTTGATTAATGATAATATTAAGGCAACAGAGAAATTAATTTATTTTGCGGAACAAGTATATGTGAAAAGGTTTATTTATATATCAACGGTATCTGTTTATGGGAGTGTGGAAGGAGAACTTTGTGAAAATAGTGTTGTAGTCAATCCAGAACCATATGGAATGACAAAGTATTTATCAGAATGTCTGATAAGAGAATCTATAATTCCAGAAAAATTAATTATCCAATTGCCAAGAATGTTAGGACCATTTGTAGATTTAGAAAATACGAAAGGTTCAGGCTTTTTAACAATGGCAAAGAAAATTTTAATGGGAGAAGATGTTATTTGTTTTATTCCAGAAGTAAAATATAATAATTATTTGCATGTATCAGAACTTGAAAAATTTATAGAACAGATTTTTACAATAGATAAATGGACACAGAATAAAACGATACTTCTTGGCGTACAAGAGCAGTTAACAATGTTAAAAATTCTTCAGATTATGAAAAATGCAATAGGGAGTAAATCTAAAATTATTGCTAATAGTAATGGAATCGTGCCGAAATGTTCTTTGATAAATATATGTAAAGCAAAAGAACTTGGATTTTCACCATGTAGTGCTGAAAATATGTTAGAACGGTTTATACAAGAGGTGAAAAGGATAGAGAAATAATATAAAAGTTGTTTTATTATGGAAAAAGTAAAGTCCAGCTAATAAATGTCAATAGCAAAATGAGAAAAATTGAAATTATTTTTTTAGCAAAAAAGGGCGCACTTACCCTTTGGTGAAACTATCATTTTTTCAAAAAATATTGATTCGTTGGATTTACAGTATTTTATGTGGCTATGTCGCATTTAGTAGCATGGTATTTTTTGACATGTTCCTGCGGAGTAATTAGGCTTATTGTCCCTGAGTATTGCAAATATCATGTTGCATACTTTGTGTGAAACA
>CAJUGZ010000011.1 GCA_910585855.1 uncultured Lachnospiraceae bacterium
TTTTCCAAAGTCACTGCAGTCTGCCTAGGGGGTTCGCATCTGGCTGTTTCTTGATATCGGAAAAAACAAAAAAAGAATGACATCGAAACGTTTTTAAGAGCCTGTTTAGTATCTTTTGCTGTATTTAAGAAACTTTTGTTTTATACTGCAGTAAAAAATTACTGTTATTTGGCAAAAAATTTGCTATAAAATTAGCATATATTGGGATACTAAACAAGCTTTAAGGGTAGATCATGGCAGAAATTTTAAAAAATTCTTATAAAGTATAAAAGTTTGGATGAGATTTTTTTTTCGTTTCGGGGTCAAAAAACAGCCAGATTCGAAAACTGTGGGCAGTCTGCAGTGACTTTGGAGAAAAGTTAGAAATTCTTGACTTCTGCTGAAAAACCTAAGATTTTTTTCACATGCTGCTTCTATGCAGTGTGTGAAAAAAAAGGAGCGTGTTTAGCCCGTATAATAGGAAAGAGAATTTCTTATGGTTGGTAAAATCCTTCCTTACACCCGTTTCGTTTCGGCTGTCATGAGGGCGAATTGGGCTCCGGTCTGTCTGGTTGGATGCACTGGGATGCAGAAGTCTTAGAATTTCTTACTTTTTGGAGAATTGGAACAGCAGGCTGCCCACAGTTTTCGAATCTGGCGTCCGGTGAAAGCAAACTTTTTCCGGCAGCAAAGCCTAATTGAAGTTTTGTAGAAAAAGAGTATCTTTTATTTTTTAGTTATGATATAATGTCCACATACAAATGGAAAGTTTAGGAAAGACTGAAAAAGTATAGAAATAAAGATAGAAAGAGGAGTAAAAAAATGGGAAAGTATTTTGGAACGGATGGATTTCGTGGGGAAGCGAATGTAAATCTAACAGTAGAACATGCGTATCAGGTAGGGCGTTTTTTGGGATGGTATTATGGCAGAGAGCATAAAGCAAGGGTAGTAATCGGGAAGGATACCAGAAGAAGCAGTTATATGTTTGAGTATTCGTTGGTTTCTGGTTTGACTGCTTCGGGAGCGGATGTGTTTTTGCTGCATGTTACTACAACACCAAGTGTTTCTTATGTGGTAAGAAGTGAGGAGTTTGACTGTGGTATTATGATTTCTGCCAGTCATAATCCTTTTTGTGATAATGGGATTAAGGTTATCAATGGGCTTGGACAGAAGTTAGAGGCGGAGATTGAAGAGAAGATAGAGGATTATATTGATGGGAGGATGGAGGAGATTCCGTTTGCTACAGGAGAGGCGATAGGAAGGACGGTGGATTATGCCGCTGGGCGAAATCGGTATATTGGTTATCTGATATCAATTGCTACCCGATCGTTTAAGGATAAGAAGGTGGGGCTGGACTGTGCAAATGGAAGTGCTTCTTCGATTGCAAAAAATGTGTTTGATGCGTTGGGAGCGAAGACATATGTAATCTATAATGAGCCGGATGGGACAAATATTAATCAGGGATGTGGTTCTACTCATATTGAGGCACTGCAGAAATTTGTAGTGGAGCATGGGCTGGATGTGGGATTTGCCTATGACGGAGATGCAGATCGCTGTCTGGCTGTGGATGAGCATGGAAATAAGATAGATGGGGATTTGATTCTTTATATCTGCGGAAAGTATATGAAGAGTCAGGGGCAGCTTCCATTAGATACGATTGTAACTACGGTAATGTCAAATATGGGACTGTATCAGGCGTTGGATAAGGCGGGGATTCGCTATGAAAAAACGCCGGTAGGGGATAAATACGTAGGAGAAAATATGCGGGCTCATGGATATGGACTGGGAGGAGAAGAGTCGGGGCATATTATATTTAGCAAACATGCAGTGACAGGGGACGGGATTTTAACTTCTTTAAAGATTATGGAGGCAATGCTGGAACAAAAGCAAAGTTTGGCATCTTTGGCAGCTCCGGTTACAATCTTTCCAAAACTTTTGAAAAATGTTAGAGTATTAGAAAAGGATGCAGTACTTCACGATACAGAGGTGCTTGCAGCAGTTGCTGATGCAGAGCGGCAGATGGGAAATCAGGGGCGTATGCTCTTTCGGGCAAGCGGAACAGAGCCGCTGATTCGGGTTATGGTAGAGGCAAAAACGGAGGAAATGTGTAAAAAATATGTGGAATCTGTAATCGAGGTGATTCGAAAAAAAGGATATATTGCAGAAGAATAGAAAGGAACAGGAAAAATGGTAGATGTAATTATTCCTGTATATCGTCCAAAGGCTTCTTTTCAAGAGATATTAAGGCGGTTAAACAGACAGAGTGTTTGTCCGCAGAGAATTATTATTATTAATACAGAGGAGCAATTTTGGAATCCGCAGTTGATAAAGGGGATTTATCAGGTAGAGGTATATCATATAAAAAAAGCGGAGTTTGATCATGCTGCTACCAGACGAATGGCAGCAGAACTTTCTCAAGCAGAGTATATGATGTTTTTAACACAGGATGCTTATCCGGCAGACAGTCATTTGATTGAGTATTTGCTGCAGGCTTTGCAGGAAAAGGAGGTAGTGGGAGCATTTGCACGGCAGCTTCCAAGAAAAGATGCCAATCCGATTGAGCAGTATACCAGAATATTTAATTATCCGCCAGAGTCTTTTGTTCGTTCCAAGGCGGATATAGCAAAACTTGGTATTCGGGCATATTTCTTTTCGGATGTCTGCGCTGTTTATCGAAAGGAGGACTATCTTTTACTTGGCGGATTTGTGGAGCGTGCGATTTTTAATGAAGATATGCTGTTTGCTGCAAAGGCATTGGAGAATGGAAAAAAAATAGCTTATGCTGCAGATGCAAAAGTATATCATTCACATAATTACAAAAATTTACAGTATCTGAAACGAAATTTTGATCTAGGGGTATCACAGGCAAAACATCAAGAAGTATTTTCTCAAGTATCTTCTGAAAAAGAAGGAACAGCACTGGTAATTAAGACAGCACGGTATTTGCTGAAAACAGGGAAAGCGGTTTATCTTCCTAAGTTAATCAGCAGCAGCGGTTTTAAATGGCTTGGCTATAAATTGGGAAAAAATTATCAGCGGCTTTCAAAGAGAGTTATTCGAAAGCTGACGTTAGACCCTACTTATTGGAAGGATTAAAACCATTGGAAACGAGCATGTCTGACCAAGAAACCGGACAGGAGGGATTCCTATGTATGGTATTCTTATAGCAGGAGCAATTTTTGTATTGGTGGGGGCAGTTGCATTATTACTTTATGTAACAATGCAGCGTCCATCCGTAGAACAGAAGACCATGCAGATGGCAGCTACAATGATTGTGCTGGTTACAGGAGGTCATCTGCTGGAAATTACATCCAATTATCTGAATGTATCTATTATTGGGATTTGCGTGAAATTTACTGGTTATGAGTTTGTTATGACAATGACGGCGATGTTTGCAGGGTATTATTTTAATCATCCGTTAAAGCCTTGGATTATGTCAGTTATTATTGCTATAAAGATGTGCTTTTTGGTATTTTTGTATCTATTTCCTTATACACCGTTTTATTTTTCCGATTATCAATATCTTGCAGACGGACTTTATTCTCGGATAGATCTGCAGCTTGGAATTATTATGCATATTGATTCGCTGTTTCATCTGTGGCTGATGGTGGGAGTGTGCTTGTATCTGATTTATATTCGAAAAAATATGATAAAAAGAAAACAGGCAGAGATTTTATTCCGTATGCTTTTGCTGCCGAATTTTACTTATTTTTGTTATATTTCGGGAATTACACATGCCTATGATTTGACACCTTATGCGTTTTTAGTTGTAGAGGTAGATCTGTTTTTCTTTTGCAGGAAGTTTAGTCTTGCCAATATGGTTGAGATTTCGCAGGAGTGTATTGCAGATTCTTCGACTGATGGATATGTAATAACCGATTTAAGCCAGCATTTTGTATTTGCAAGCCAACAGGCAAAGCGGTTGTTTCCAGAATTGCAAAAATATAATTATACCAATACTATGTGGGAAATAGAAAAGCGATTTTCTCTTGTAAATAATCAGCTTTTTATTAAACCAAGTTATTATGAACTTCGAAAGAAAGAGGTTTATGATAAAAATGAGATCTGCGGATATGCCTATTGTTTTTTTGATATTACCAGCAGTCATAATCAGCTTGCCAGACTGTTAGAACTAAAAGAAGAAGCGGATCGGGCAAATCAGGCAAAAAGCGATTTTCTTGCCAATATGTCCCATGAGATCCGAACACCAATGAATGCGATTGTGGGGATGACGGAATTGGTGCTGCGTGAGGATATCAGCCCTCAGGTAAAAAACAATATTATTAATGTAAGAAATGCAGCAAAATCTTTGCTGGCAATTATCAATAATATTTTGGATTTTTCCAAGTTAGAATCCAAACGAATGGAATTGGTAAAAGAGCCTTATCAGGTATCTTCTGTTTTAAATGATGTGTTGAATATTGCAATGATTCGTTTAACAGAGAAACCGATTGAATTAAAGGTGGATGTGGATAAGACGATACCAGAAACTCTTTATGGAGATGAGGCAAAAGTACGCCAGATTTTAACCAATATTTTAAACAATGCGGTAAAATATACCAATGAAGGGAAAATTGAATTAAAGATTACCTGGGAGCGAAGACAGAAAATTGCATTATTGACAATCGTAGTAAGAGATACCGGAATCGGTATTACAGAAGAAAATAAAAAGAAGCTGTTTCAGAGTTTTCAGCGTGTAGATACCAGAAGAAATCGTTCGATTGAAGGAACAGGGCTAGGGCTTGCTATTACCAGAAATCTGCTTGAGTTAATGAATGGCTCAATTGAAGTAGACAGCGTGTATAAAGAGGGAAGTACCTTTACTATTTTGCTTCCACAGGCGATCTATGACGATCAGCCTTGCAATTATGAATATCATATACAGGCACAGGATATTACAGAAGAAGCATTTCACCAGACATTTACTGCACCTCAGGCAAAAATCCTTGTGGTAGACGATAACCCGGTCAATCTAAAAGTGGCAGAGGGTCTGATGCAGCCATATCATATGCAGATACAGACGGCACAAAGCGGACAAGAGTGTTTAGAACTGTTAGAAACAAAGCAGTATGATTTGATTTTAATGGATTATATGATGCCGGAAATGGATGGTGTGGATACACTGCGGGCAATACGCTGCAGAAGAGGCGAGTACTTCGAAACTGTTCCGATTTTGGCACTGACTGCCGATGCGGTATCGGGTGCAGAAGAACGATTTTTACAGTATGGATTTGCAGATTATATTTCAAAGCCGATTGACATTAAGAAGCTGGATGAAAAACTGAAAAAGTATCTTTTAAAAGAAAAACGGCATGAAACGAAAACAGCTTTGAAAAAAGAAACAAAACCTATTTGGATCGAACAAAAGCAGACAATGTCTGGTATTGATATGACAGTCGGATTGGAACATACAGGGGGAAGTCAAGCACTTTACAGGGAAATATTAGAGATTACTTATCAGGATGGACCAAAAAAATTAAAGGAGTTAAACCATGCATTAGAAGAGGGAGATATTAGAAATTATACAATTCAGGCACATGCCCTAAAAAGTGCTGCTGCCAATATCGGAGCAATGGAATTGTCAGAATTGGCAAAATTACATGAATTTGCAGGAAAGGATCAAAATCGATCCTATATTCAGGAAACTGCACCGCTGCTATTAAAGCAGTATCAGGATATTTTAAATGAAATTAAAGGATATCTGTATCAGGAGGGCAAGGAAGAAACAGAAAAAGAAACTGTTTTTGAACAAAAAAAGGATTGGATGCAAAAAGAAGAATATGACGATATTGCAGCTAATATGATTGATTATTTAAATGATTTTGATTTGGATATGGCAGAAACGATTTTAAATGGAATGAATGAATTTGCTCTTCCGCCGTTGATTGAAGAGGCATTGATTCAGGTAAGGGAAAAGTTAGGACAGATTGATTATGAGGCAGCGATTAGTGTATTGGAAGATTCTCTTCAGCTTCCATATGAAAAAAATCGGGAATTGTCTGCAGAAAGGGATGATAACGCATGATAGAGAAGAAATATAAGATATTGGTTTTAGAAGAAGAAAAAGCGGATTCTATACAGGCAATATTAGGGGAAGAATTTGTGGTATCTGCTGTTTGTCCTGATAAAATAAAAAGCATTTCTTTTACAGAGGATAAGCCGTTATTTATGATTTGGGATATAGCAGATACAAAAGAATTTTCAGAGGATACTGAGCATCTGGCAGAGGATATTCATATCTATGAGATACCGCTGCTGTTAGTAAACGATTTACCAACTCATCCAATTTTGCAGGATTTATCCGGGCTGCCGCTTACTATGCTTCTAATACGTCCTTTTACAAAAGAGGAATTAATAAAAAAAGTACAGGAATTTTTAAGAAAAGTGGTAAAGTGGCAGTTAGAGAGAATTGTAGGTACATTTCACTATAGAGGGCGAAAATTGGTTTTGATTGCAGATGAAGAACCAATGATTGGAACGGTGATTCAGCTCTATCTAAAAGATTGGTATGATGTGGTTCAGGTAAGAAGCAGTCATGCCGCATTGGAATTTATGGAGTATTTGATTCCCGATGTTTTGCTGGCAGATATGGAGATGGAAATTCATCGGGAACTTCGAAAGAAGGAAGAGTTAAGGAGCGTGCCGTTTTTTTATTTGACCTATGAGCGGGACAGAATTACGGTTCTTCGGGTAACAAGTGCCGGGGCAATAGGATGTATAGTAAAACCGATTCAAAAAGATGAACTTTTGATAAAAATAAAGGAAGTGCTTGGTACGCCTGCCGATTCTGAACAAAAAGAGGAGCAGGCGGGTGAAAAAAGGAACAGAATCTTTGGAGAAACGGATAAAAGTATTATATCGGAAGCCGGACAGCCGGATAAACCACATATATTGGTAGTGGATGATTTTAGTATGGCTTTAAAGACAATGAAAGTGCAGTTAGAAGGGGAATATCAGGTTACATTGGCGGTTTCTGGAAAACAGGCATTGGCTTTTTTGGAAAAACATCGACCAGATTTGATTTTTATGGATGTAGAGATGCCGGAGATGGATGGAATTGAAACGGTAAAGAGAATTAAGGAAAATCCGCTTTGGCGGGAGATACCGATTATCTTTTTAACAGGAAATAAAGAAAAAGATACCATTTATTCCTGTATGAGCCTTGGGGCAGCAGACTATGTGATTAAACCGGTATCTGTGCCAAAGATGTTAGAAAAGATACGAAATGTATTGGGATGATTCCGATCAAAGTTATGGAATATGGGGTTATAATTTTAAACTAGGGGAGGACGCCGAAAGCCGAATGGAATTCTATTTCGGGCCCGCTTGCGCTTAGCATTTCCTCGTAGCGGACACATAAGACGCTAAAATACAGCGTCTAAGTGCCGACGGGAAATGATGACCCTGCATAGAACACCATTCGGTTTTCGGCTGTGTATCTCTACCTGAAAATAAGAATATAAATGTGATTTTTTCTTCTATATGGAAATTTCAAAAGTTGTAAATTAGTGTATAGTATTACAATATTAATTAATTTGATAACATGGAAGTTATTGGAAGAAAAATTTTGGGATTTGTTTGATGAAGTTGTTTTTATATGGTAAAAATATAATTGTATAGAAAGGAATAGGAAAGGTGAAATGAAAAAAATATTAGTGACTGGATGCAATGGGCAGCTGGGAAGAGAAATGAATAAATTGTATGGCGGAAATCGTGAAATTACAATGATAAATACGGATGTAGCGGACTTGGATATTACCGATGTGGATAAAACACTAGAGCTGGTTCGGCAGGTAAAGCCATATGCGATTATTAATTGTGCAGCACATACTGGGGTGGATGCTTGTGAAACAGAGTGTGACAGTGCCTATCGAATTAATGCGATTGGACCTAGAAATCTAAGTATTGCAGCATCAGAAACTGGAGCGAAGCTGATTCATATTTCTACGGATTTTGTATTTTCCGGTGATGCTACAACGCCTTATCTGGAATTTGATATACCAAACCCATTGGGAATGTATGGAAAGACAAAGCTGGCAGGGGAGAAATTTGTAGAACAATTTGCAGAACATTATTTTATTATCCGAACTGCTTGGTTATATGGAGATGGAAAAAATTTTGTAAGAACTATGCTGCGGCTTTCTGAAACGAATGATACGGTTCGAGTGGTAAAAGATCAGGTAGGCAGCCCTACTAGTGCAAAGGAGCTGGCAAAGATAATTGATCAGTTGATTTGGACAGAGAATTATGGGTTATTTCATGGAACTTGTGAGGGGATGGCAAGCTGGGCGGATTTTGCAGAGGAAGTTTTCCGGCTGACTAAAAAGTCAACAAAAGTAATAAGAGTGACTACTGAGGAGTATGGAAATCCAGTAAAACGACCAGCATATTCTGTTTTGGAAAATTATATGCTGAAATTGACAACTGGTTATCAGGCAGCGGATTGGCAGGAGGCATTGGCAGAGTATTTAAACCAGTGATAGTAAAAGAAAGGCTGTCGGATTCTGACTCGGGCGGACGCAAGATGCGGTTTGCTCCTTTTCTCTGATTGCTCCGCTCCGAATGGTAAGAAAGTCTAAGGCTTCTTATCTATGTGCATCCAGCCGGACGAACCGGGGCGCAATTCGCCCGTATTGCAGACGAAATGTTGTTGGTGTAAGGAAGGGTTTTAGCAGCCACAAAGTATACTCTTTTCTGTACGCATACGGGCTAAACACGCCCCTTTTTTTGCACACACTGCATGGAAGCAGCGTATGCAAAAAATTCTAGGCTGTTCTGCAGAAGCCTAAGACTTTCTAACCATTCTCCGAAGTCGCAGACAGAGAAAAGGAGCAAACCGCATCTCGCTGTGAATTGGCTGGCAGTAGAGAAAAAGGGCAAACCGCATCTCACTGTGAATTGACTGGCAGTAGAAAAAAAGAGTAAGGTGTATTTCACTGTAAATTGGCTGGCAGTAGAGAAAAGGGGTAAACCGCATCTCACTGTAAATTGGCTGGCAGTAGAGAAAAGGGGCAAACCGTATCTCGCTGTGAATTGACTAGCAGTAGAAAAAAAGAGTAAGGTGTATCTTGCTGTGAATTGACTGGCGGTAGAGAAAGTGAGGAAACTGTATTTCGCTGTGAATTGGCTGATGGTGGAGAAAACAAGCAGGTAGCAGTAATTTTTATTCCTTCTGAAGCCAAGAAACAGCCGGATTGTGGAAGGGTAGGCAGCCTGCAGTGACTTCGGAAAAAAGTTAGAAGTTCTTAGACTTCTGCTTTAGAACCTAAGATTTTTTGCACATGCTGCTTTTATGCAGTGTGTGCAAAAAAAGGGGCGTGTTTAGCCCGTATGATAGGGAAGAGGATACCTTGTGGTTGGTGTAATTTTGGGGATGTCAGTTGTGTTTTGGTTGTTGTGAGGGCGAATTGCGCCCCGGTCTGTCTGGTTGGATGCACGAAAATGCAGAAGTCTTAGAACTTCTTACTTTTTGGAGACCGGAACAGCAGGCTGCCTACCCTTCCACAATCCGGCGTCCCCCTTTGAATCAAGTTTCAGGGGACTTATGGAAGATTCTTGAAAGAATGTATTGAATTAACAGACAAAATCTGCTATAATACAACAGATTATTTGTGCAAAAGCAGAGATAGAGGTATGTAAAAACCGATTATGATAGATGTTAAATGGAGGTAGTTGGAATGAGAACTTATTTGGTGACAGGTGGTGCGGGATTTATTGGTTCGAATTATATTCACTATATGTTTCGAAAATATGGGGATTCGATTCGGATTATTAATGTGGACTGTCTGACCTATGCAGGTAATTTAGAAAATTTAAAAGGGATTGAGGACAGATCAAATTATACGTTTATAAAGGCAAATATTTGTGATGCCAAAGCGATTCGGCAGATTTTTTCGGAAAATTCGATTGATCGTGTGGTTCATTTTGCGGCAGAAAGTCATGTAGACAGAAGTATTAAAGATCCGGAAGTGTTTGTGCGAACGAATGTGCTGGGAACACTTGTGATGTTAAATGCGGCAAAAGAAGCATGGGAGTTGGAAGACGGAACGTTTCAGGAAGATAAAAAGTTTTTGCATGTTTCCACGGATGAAGTATATGGAGCTTTGCCAGAGGGAGATGGGTATTTTTATGAAACTACGCCGATTGATCCGCACAGTCCTTATTCGGCAAGTAAGGCTTCTTCTGATATGCTGGTAAAGTCTTATATTGATACGTATCGGTTTCCGGCTAATATTACAAATTGCAGTAATAATTATGGACCTTATCAGTTCCCAGAGAAGCTGATTCCTCTGGTTATTAATAATGCACTTCAAGGAAAGAAACTGCCGGTATATGGAGATGGCAAGTATGTGCGTGACTGGCTTTATGTAGATGATCATGCTAAGGCAATCGATTTGGTGCAGGAGAAGGGCAGGTTGTTTGAGCGGTATAATATTGGCGGGCATAATGAGAAGCAGAATATTGAGCTGATTCATATTATTTTGGATACTCTGTTGGAAATGCTGCCGGAAGGAGATCCTAGACGGGCAAATGTTAGTTATGACTTGATCACTTATGTGGAGGATCGAAAGGGGCATGACAGAAGATATGCGATTGCACCAGATAAGATAAAAAAAGAGATTGGCTGGTATCCAGAAACCATGTTTGAGGAGGGTATCCGTAAAACCATTGCTTGGTTTTTTGAAAATGAAGATTGGATGAGGAATGTGACAAGCGGTGATTATCAAAAATACTATGAGGATATGTATAAGGATCGATAAAAATAAAATAGGATAGAGAAGGAAAATCATCTCCTGATATAGATTTTGAAAAGATTTATATTAGGAGATAGTTGTGCTTTTTAAGGAAGGCAGAATGGAGGAAAGAATGAAGGGAATTATTTTAGCAGGAGGTTCTGGAACACGGTTATATCCGTTGACCCGGGCAATTTCAAAACAGATTATGCCGGTTTATGATAAGCCGATGATTTATTATCCGCTTTCTACATTGATGTTGGCGGGGATTCGGGAGATTTTAATTATTTCAACGCCAAGAGATCTTCCGGTTTTTTGTGATTTGCTTGGGGATGGTTCTCAGCTTGGAATGAGATTTCACTATGCAATACAAAAAGAGCCAAGAGGGTTAGCAGATGCTTTTATTATTGGAGCGAATTTTATTGGGAATGATCCGGTGGCTCTGGTGCTGGGGGATAATATTTTTTATGGACAGAGTTTTTCTGCACTGCTTCGGAAAGTAGTAAATCGTACAGAAAGTCAGGTAGGAGCAACGATATTTGGCTATTATGTACGAGATCCCAGAGAGTATGGTGTGGTAGAGTTTGATGAAGATGGAAATGCAATTTCAATTGAAGAAAAACCGAGTGATCCAAAGTCTAATTATGCTGTGCCGGGTCTTTATTTTTATGATAATGATGTAGTAGAGATTGCACAGAATGTTCAGCCTTCCAAACGGGGAGAAATTGAGATTACCAGTGTGAATAATGAGTATTTGAAAAGAGGAACGCTTCATGTAGAAACAATGGGGCGTGGATTTGCATGGCTGGATACCGGAAATCATGATGCACTTTTGGATGCGGCTGATTTTGTAGCAGCTTTTCAAAAGAGGCAGGGGCTTTATATTTCCTGTATTGAGGAGATTGCTTATAAGAGAGGATTTATTAATCAGGAGCAGCTATTGGAATTGGCAGCACCTTTGATGAAGACTGCTTATGGGGAGTATTTGATTGAGATTGCAAAGGGGCTTTAAAATTAAAAAATATATTTGATAAAAAAGATAATAGAGGTAGAAAAAAATGGGAAAGATTACAGTAACGGAATGTATAAAAGATGGGATAGTAATAGAGGGGCTTAAAATTATTGAGCCTGCCGTATTTGGGGATGCACGTGGCTATTTTATGGAAACGTATCATAAAAAGGACTATCAGGCGGCAGGGATTGATGCAGAGTTTGTACAGGATAATCAGTCCTGCTCGAAAAAGGGAGTGCTTCGTGGGCTGCATTTTCAGATTCAGTTTCCGCAGGATAAACTGGTTCGAGTTATTAGTGGAGAAGTATTTGATGTAGCTGTAGATTTAAGACCGGGTTCTAAGACGTATGGAAAATGGTTTGGTGTAGTGCTTTCTGCAGAGAATAAAAAGCAGTTTTTTATTCCGAAAAATTTTGCTCATGGATTTTTGGTACTTTCAGATTTGGCAGAATTTACTTATAAGTGTACCGATTTTTATCATCCGAATGATGAAGGCGGATTGGCTTGGAATGATCCAGAAATTGGGGTGGAGTGGCCGATTTTAGAAGGAATGGAGTTAATTATTTCAGAAAAAGATCAGAAGTGGGGAAAAATTTCAGAACTCCAAAACAGATAGAGCAGAAAATCTAGGAGAAAACTTATGGGTAAGACGGTAGTTCGGCTAGAGCATATTACAAAGGTATATCGATTATATGAAAGACCACAGGATCGGTTTAAGGAAACGTTTTCTTTTCGGCATCAAAAGTATTCAAAGGATTTTTATGCATTGCATGATATTTCTTTTCATATCGAACAGGGAGATACGATTGGAATTGTGGGAAAGAATGGAAGCGGAAAGTCCACTCTGCTGAAAATCTTAACAGGAGTACTGACACAGACCTCCGGGGTTGTAGAGGTAGACGGAAAGATTTCTGCGCTTTTGGAATTAGGAGCTGGCTTTAATCAGGATTTTACCGGGATTCAAAATATTTATCTAAATGGAACAATTATGGGGATTGCCAGAGAGGAAATGGAAAAAAAGATAGATGAGATTGTAGCGTTTGCTGATATTGGAGAGCATATCTATCAGCCGGTAAAGACTTATTCAAGCGGAATGTTTATGCGCCTTGCTTTTGCGGTTGCCATTAATGTCGATCCGCAGATTTTAATTGTGGACGAGGCACTGGCGGTTGGAGATACCCGGTTTCAGATGAAGTGTATGGATAAATTTATTGAGTTTATGAATAACGGAAAAACAGTCATTTTTGTAAGTCATGATATTAATATGATTAAGCGGTTCTGCAAACGGGCGGTTTGGATCAATGAAGGTATTTTAGTGATGGATGATGCGGTCGATCCAGTGACGGATAAATATGAGGATTTTTTAAAAAGCGGACTGCCGCTGCCAGAGTATCTGGATCGGACAAAGTTGGATGATCCAAAAGAAGATTGTGACGGTGAAGAAGCAGAAAACAGTATACAAGAAGAAATAGAGGAACAAAAAGAAGCACCGCTGATTTTAAAGACAGAAGTTTTGACACCTTCGTATGCAGTTGCTGAATTAAATTCCCTTCGGATTTGGAATCAGGATGGAAAAGAAACCTCCAAAATCAGGCATGGAGAAAATATTCGTTTGGAAATTACTTATACGGTATATGATGAGAATGTAGTGCATCCAGTATTAGGCGTAGCGATCCGCAGTGTGGATCAGCTTTATATATGCGGGTTAAATACACTTTTAGATAATCAGACGATTCCATGGAAAAAAGGAAAAAATCGAATGGAATTGATCTATGAGAAATTTAATCTGACAGGAGGCAATTATTATTTTGATTCGATTTTATTTGACCAGACAGCAACCATTCCGTTTGATGCCAAAAATCAGATTAAAAAGTTTTTTGTGGAAATGAATTATATTGCAGAAGGTGTTGTAGTATTGCAGCATCATTGGAGTGAAGGAGGTTCCTTATGAGTATCGAGTCCAAATATGACTTTGATTTAGATTTAAATAATACCAATTCCCTTTCTTTAATCATAGGGCAGATAAAAAGAGGTTCTGCTGTACTGGAATTTGGTCCGGCAAATGGTCGGATGACACGTTATTTAAAAGAGGAATTGGGCTGCAGAGTATATCTGGTAGAGATTGATGAGGAGGCAGGAAAAGAAGCGGC
This sequence comes from uncultured Lachnospiraceae bacterium, assembly GCA_910585855.1. GTDB lineage: Bacteria > Bacillota > Clostridia > Lachnospirales > Lachnospiraceae > MGBC114844. Next base: position 13,875 of record CAJUGZ010000011.1, read on the forward strand.
AAAATATGGAGAGGATATTGTGATAGATGATGCGGAAAACTATTCTTGGTATGCAAGATATGAAAATCTCCGCTTTGACTATATTACATTTGCAGATGTATTAGAACATCTCCATGATCCGGAAAAACTTTTAAAAAAAGCAAAAAGTCTATTAAAGCAGGATGGTTCGATTTTACTTTCTGTACCGAATCTGGCGCATAATTCAGTAGCAATCAGTCTGTTAAACAATGAATTTGAGTATACCAGTACAGGTTTATTGGATAATACCCATATCCATTTTTTTACAAAGAACAGTTTGGATCATGCGATAGAACGATGTGGTTTAATTGTATCGAAGCGTTTTGCAACCTATGCACCCGCAGGAACAACAGAGATTCCGGTGACCAATGCTTCTGTTGTCGGAATTGATGAAAGCTATTGGAAATCCCGTCCGTTAGGAGAAGTCTATCAATATATATATGAAGCTAAAAAAGGATTTGAATTTGTAACAGAAACTGAAAATTATCTTCATGCGGGCACATATCCCTATTATTTTCAGATATTTTTTGACTATGGAGAGGGATTTTCGGAAGAAAATCATAAGACTATACAGATTGCGGTACATGATGAAATACAAAAGCTAGAATTTGATATTCCAAGGGGAGTAAGAGCGATTCGGGTAGATCCATTAAATGGGGCATGTATGTTGGAGTTAAAGAAAATTTATCAAAAGAAAGAAGAAAAAAAAGAATTAAAACTTCGATATACCAATGCTTTTTATCAGGATCGGGATAAATATATTTTTACAGAAGACGATCCTAATATTATTTTTGTAACAGAAGAGGAAGAAGAGTTTGGGCATATTGCTGTAGAGTTTCGTTTTGTTACGATTGATAAATTAAAAGTAAAAGCGATTGCTGCTTATTTTGAATCGGTGCAGAGAGAAATGTTGGAGTATCGAAAGCAGATAACAGAGGAAAAAGAACGTCTGGTAAGAGAACTTTCGGCATCCTGTGACAGAGAAGTGGCGCAGGTAAAGCAGGAAAACGAACAGATAAAACAGGAAAACGAGCAGATTAAGCGTCAGCTTTATGAGATGAAAGCAGATACAAACCGTACCCGGCAGCAGTTGCAGGAATCCCATGTTCAGATAGGAGAGTATGCGCAGACAGTAGATATTTTAACCGAATCGACAAGCTGGAGGGTGACACGTCCAATTCGAAAAATAGGAGATTTTCTGAAACGTATTTAAAAGATAAGTCCGAAGAGGTGAAATATGGGTATTTTGACAAAAGGGAAAAAAGCGGTTTTGCTGGGCAGGAACTGGTGCAGGGATATCTGGCGGAATCGAATATTGATTTTGGATCTGGCAAATAAGGATTTTAAAGGGAGGTACGCCGCTTCCTATTTAGGAATCGTATGGGCTTTTGTACAGCCAATCGTAACAATTTTAATTTATGTATTTGTATTTCAATTTGGAATGAAGGCAACCCCTCCAAAGGCGGCAGGAGATGTTCCGTATTCTCTATGGCTGACGGTAGGGATTGTCCCTTGGTTTTTTTTTCAGGATGCTTTAATGAGCGCAACGAATAGTTTAATGGAATTTTCCTATTTGGTAAAAAAGATTGTATTTAAAATTAGTGTGCTTCCAATCGTAAAGATTATTTCTGCTTTTTATGTGCATATTTTCTTTGTATTTTTATTGATTGTGCTGTCTTTTTTGTTTGGTTATATGCCTCATATTTATATGCTGCAGTCGGTTTACTATACTTTTGCGGCAACGGTGCTGGTTTTGGGAGTTTCTTATATAACGGCTTCTATTGTTGTATTTTTTCGGGATTTAAGCCAGATTATCAGTGTACTTTTGCAGTTTGGGATGTGGCTGACACCGATTATGTGGACAATGGATACAATGAGAATTGAAAATAAATGGGTGCAGCAGATGTTTAAGCTGAATCCGATGTATTATATTGTAAATGGATATCGGGATTGCTTTATAAACCGGGTTTGGTTTTGGGAGCATCGGGTGTGGACATTGTATTTTTGGATTGTTACTTTTTTAATATGCGGATTGGGGACTGTGACATTTAAAAAGTTGGAGAAACATTTTGCAGATGTTTTGTAATGCTGTGGGGACAGGACGCCGAAAGCCAAAGGGAATGCTATTCCGGGCCCGCTTTCGCTTAGCATTTCCTCGTAGCGGACACATAAGACGCTAAAATACAGCGTCTAAGTGCCGACGGAAAATGATGACCCTGCATAGCACACCCTTTGGCTTTCGGCTGTGTACTCCAGACGGAAAAAAATTATAATGTAGTGTAAGTGTTGGTGGAAAATAGAGTGAAAGAAAAGGATGGATTGCTGGAAATAGGAGTGAACATATGGGTGAAATAAGACAAGGTACACTAAGACAGAGGATTAAGGTGGAATGGCAGCGGAATGGATTTTATGGGATTGCTAGAAAGATATTGCGCCGGATAAAGGGAGAGCCGCCAGAGCCGCCGATTCCTGCTTGGAATGTTTTAACCTATAAGGAGAAAAAAGTACAGAAACAGACGGTTTTTTCAAAGCAATATCGGTTTAGTATTTTAGTACCGCTTTATAATACGCCGCTTCATTTTTTGAAGGAAATGGTGGAGTCCGTGGCGGAGCAGACTTATGGGGAATGGGAGCTTTGTTTGGCGGACGGAAGTGATGAGGGACATCAGGAGGTTGGGGATTGGTGCAGAGCATATGCAGCAAAAGAGAGTAGGGTAAGGTATCGTAAATTAGAGGAAAATAAAGGGATTTCAGAGAATACAAATGCCTGTATGGAGATGGCAACCGGGGATTTTATTGCTTTGTTTGATCATGACGATCTGCTGACGCCGGATGCATTGTTTGAAGCAATGCGGGTATTGGAGCGAAATACACAGATTGATGTGATTTATACGGACGAAGATAAGATTAATGAGGATTCTACGGTCTATTCTGAGCCGCATTTTAAGTCGGATTTTAATTTGGATTTGCTGCGGTCAAATAACTATATTTGTCATTTTTTTATTGTAAAGAGGGGAATTGTGGAAAAGGTAGGGGGGCTGCGCACGGAGTATAACGGGTCACAGGACTATGATTTTATTTTTCGATGTGTGGAGCAGGCACAGGCAGTTTATCATATTCCCAAGGTGCTTTATCATTGGCGGATGCATTCAGCTTCTACAGCGGCGAATCCAGAGAGTAAGATGTATTGTTATGATGCCGGAAAGCGGGCGATTGAGGCACATTTAAAGCGGATGCATGTAGAAGGCGAAGTTTTTATGACAGAGCATTTGGGATTTTATCGGGTAAAATATCCAGTGAAAGGAGAGCCTCTTATTTCGATTATTATTCCAAATAAAGATGAAGCATCAACATTGGATGTCTGCCTGCGTTCGATTCATGAACGGAGTACTTATAAAAATTATGAGATTATTGTAGTAGAAAATAATTCAACCAATCCAGATACATTTGCTTATTATGATACATTAAAGAAGTATCCAAATCTTCGGATAGTGGAGTGGCTGGATGCATTTCACTATCCAAAAATCAATCATTTCGGAATTTCCTTTGCAAAAGGAGAGTATTTGATTTTACTAAATAATGATACAGAGATTATTACACCGGATTGGATGGAGGAACTGTTGTCACACTGCCAAAGGGCAGAGGTAGGGATTACTGGTTCAAAACTCTATTACCCGGATGATAAGATACAACATGCAGGTGTGATTATCGGATTGGGTGGAATAGCCGGACATGCTTTTTCCTGTCAGGACAGAAAAGATCCGGGGTATTTTGCCAGAGCAATTTTGCAGCAGGATTTGAGTGCTGTAACGGCTGCCTGCTTTATGGTTTCAAGAAAAGTCTATGAAGAGGTTGGTGGAATGGAGGAGCAGCTTCAAGTAGCTTTTAATGATGTAGATTTTTGCCTAAAAGTAAGAGATAGAGGCTATCTGGTAGTATACAATCCCAATGTAGAATTATATCATTATGAGTCAAAATCAAGAGGACTGGAGGATACCCCACGCAAACATGCCCGGTTTGAACGGGAAGTTAATTTTATGAAGGCACGGTGGGGAAAGGTTTTAGAAAAAGGAGATCCTTATTACAATCCGAATTTAACATTGGTGAGAGGGGATTTTTCTCCTAAATAAGAGGATGTTGAAATCTTAAGATTGTTCTGGGTGAAACGCTGAAACATTAAGGAAAGATTGATTGTTCCGAGGGAGACGCCGAAATCCCAAGGGAGGTCTACTCCGAGCCCGCTCTCGCTTAGCATTTCTTATTTTCATAGCGGACACTAAGACGCTAAAATACAGCAACACGTGTCTAAGTGCTGACGGGAAATGATGACCCTGCGCAGACCTCCCTTGGGATTTCGGCTGTGCGTACCAGTCGAAAATATGATCGTACTGGGTTGGAATACTCCCCCTGTCTGGCGTCCGCCTGATACAAAACCTATCTAACGTCCGCCTGATACAAAAATACAGTTTGCAGCAGTTTTCCTAAATGTGGGTCAAGTTAAGAGTAAAAAGCAGGAGGCTTCGAGATGAAAGAGAGTTTAACAGATAGAAAAGAGAAACGAATGGCAAATAGGAGAAAAAGGGAAAGGCAAAACGGAGAACGGTTTCGAATTTGTATTACGGAGAGTCCGCTGACTGGCTGGGATTATGTGCTGTTTGTATTGCTTGCGGTAGTTTGCTTTTTTTGCTTTCAGCATGGAGATATTCTGCATACGGCGGGTTCTTCTTTTGGGTATTTAGACGGGCATTTTTTTGATTTTTATGATTATAATACACAGTATGGAATTTGGGACAGTTATATGCCAAGTTCTTATTGGATGTTTGCCATATGGAATATTCCTTTAAAGGTATTGGGGATTGTGCCGCATCCTACGCAGATTGTGCCAGTAGGGGTTTTGATGTGGTATAAGCTGCTGCCGGTAACACTTTATATGATTTCTGGTTATTTTATTTATAAAATTTGTATGGAAATCGGAATGGGAAGTAAAAAGTCTAAAATTTGTACGTATGCTTTTTATACCACACCAATTGGATTTTTCAGTCAGTTTATTTTTGGGCAGTATGATATTTTTACATTGTTTTTTATGCTGATTGGGATTTATTATTATTTTAAAGGAAAAGATCTGCTGTTTATTTTGTTTTTTTCTTTTTCTGTGCCGTTTAAATATTTTTCTTTGCTGGTATTTTTTCCGCTGCTTTTATTAAAGGAAAAGAATGTATGGAAGATTTTACAGGCGGTTATATTGGTGGTGATTCCTTATGCATTAGAGCTTTTGATTTATTATCCTAGTGAGGTATTTCGGGAGTATGTATTGGGGTTTCAGGCGACCAGTTATATTTTTGAAGCAACGATTGAACTGACGGAGTATAGTATTAGTTATTCGATTGTAATTTTTGCATTAGTTTGTGCATGGGCGTATTTTACGAATGTGCAGGGACGGACAGATTGGGCAGAATGGGCATTTTTTTTATCTGGTCTTGCTATTTTTGTAGCGTTTGGAATCAGCAGATGGCATCCGCAGTGGCTGCTGATGGGAATGCCATTTTTCTTGATTAGTGCATTTTTGCATAAAGATACCAAGGTTTGGATGATATTGGATATTCTTTTGATGTTGGTGTTTAGTATTTATGTTGTAAATTATTGGAAGGATCGAGTCGATCAGTTTTTGCTTTCCAATGCACTGTTTAAAAATATTTATCAGGAATATAATGTAGGATCAAAGGTTACGATGCGGGCTCTTTATAAGATGACCGATATGGACTTGATTATGTCGATGTTTTCCGGGCTGATGCTGATTATGGCAATTTTTAAGCATCCGAAGCAGTGTCTTCGGGATGTCAGTACAAATATCAGCGATTGTATCGGATGGATTCGGACAAGATTTTTGCTGGGGGTAGGGATTTTTGTGATTCCAGCTTTTATCTGTCTGATTGTTTCGCTAGTGCCGCCGTATGTAACAACCAATACCGGATATCCTACCACTGGAGCTGGACTGATTACGTCAGGGGTTGTAATGGAGCAGCATTTTATAGCGAAAAAAGATTATATGGCATATATTACATTTCGGGTTGGGACATATAAAAGAACAAATCATTCTTCTTTAGAAGTAAAATTAAAAGATGGGCGGACAGATGAAGTACTGGCAGAGGAAACATTTGATGTAAGTCATTTTGGAGATAATGACTGGCAGCGGTTTGACTGTGGAAATATCAGAGTGACACCGGGACGGGAATACTATATTGAATTTTCTTCTTCGGATGCAGATGCCGGAAATTCAATTACCCTTTATCGAACCGCAGAAAAAGGAAATGCATATGGATGTTTTGCACAGATTAATGATGTAGAACAAGAGTTTCAGATCTGTGTAAAAGTATTTGAAAATGAGCGGAAAAAATAGAAAGTTAAGACATATAGGATTGTAAAAAGCAGAATGGAGGAACAAATGAAAGTTGTTATTTTAGCCGGAGGATTTGGAACAAGAATCAGTGAACAGAGTCATTTAAAGCCAAAGCCAATGATTGAAATTGGAGAAAAACCGATCTTATGGCATATTATGAAGATTTATTCACAGTATGGGTTTCATGAATTTATTATTTGTCTTGGGTATAAGCAGCATGTAGTAAAGGAGTTTTTTGCTGATTATTTTCTGCATACTTCAGATGTTACATTTGATCTTGCTGAAAATCGCATGGAGGTGCATAATAATTATGCAGAACCTTGGAAAGTAACTTTGGTGGATACTGGATTGTATACTTCTACCGGTGGGCGTATTAAGCGGATTCGGGACTATGTGGGAGATGAGTCTTTCTTTTTGACTTATGGGGATGCAGTGGCGAATGTAGATATCTGCAAGACATTAGAATTTCATCGGGCGCATGGAAAGATTGTTACGATTACTGCGGTTAATATCAGCCAGATGAAAGGAATTTTAGATGTCGGAAAAGATGATACGGTGCAGTCATTTCGAGAAAAATCTGATCAGGATGCCAGTTTGGTCAATGGTGGGTTTATGGTAATGAATCCGCAAGTATTTGATTATTTAGGAGATGGAACGGCTGCGTTTGAAAAAGAGCCGATGATTCGTTTGGCAGCGGATCGGGAGATGAAGGCCTATTATCATAAAGGATTTTGGCAGTGCATGGATACCCAGCGGGAAATGAAGTATTTAGAAGAACTTTGGCAGTCCGGCAAAGCTCCGTGGAAGATATGGGATAAATAGGAAATGATAAAAATAATGGAAAGAAAAAAGAAAGCAGTTCGAATCAGTATAGCAGGGATTTTGCTTTGTTCGGTTTTATTTGCGGTTCTGGTAGCAGCAGACAGAGGAAAGATACGTACAAGCACAGAAGCAGTGATAACAGAAGATGTGGTTACGTATGTCATTGATTCTGTGAAGATTACAGAGGATGTGCAGATTCAGGGATGGGCAATGATTTTAGGAGAAGAGTTAGAATCGGTAAACTGCAATGTCATGCTGGTTGGAGAGCAGAGTAAGACGCAGTGGATTCTTCCTACTATGACAATCGATCGCAATGATTTGACTGAGGCTTTTTTGGATGGAACGGATTATGCTAAAGCTGGTTTTTTTGCTAATATAAAAAAGAGCCGGCTTTCTTTGGAAAAAGAAGATTATCGGATTTATCTGGAATATCTGACAAACGGACATTCCTATCTGGTACCCACCGATCAAATGGTGCGTGCAGTAAGAGAAACCACATGGCAGCAAACGAATAATAAAAAAGTCGATCTCTCTTTTGTGGTAGATTCTGTTACAGCAAAAAAGAAGGTATTGACCATCAGCGGATGGCTGTTTTGTCAGGAGGATGCTAAAAATCTAGAGCTGACAGAAACTAAGGTTTTGCTTTTCAATTCACGTACGCAAAAGATATATGAAATTCCAACCGATTCCGTAGAACGATCTGATTTAAAAGAGCATTTTTCAAATATCAAGGACTTGGATGTTTTTCAGAATATCGGTTTTACTGCTTCTGTAGAAACATGGCGGTTTGATTTTGGATATGATTTGTTTGAAGTCTGTCTTCGCTATACAAACGAAAACGGAGTTTTTTTGATTCATACAGGAAAGTATGTAAATCTGGAAGAACAGGAGGAATAATAAGGTGAATCCAAATTTAAAAAAGAGAAATTGTACTCCGTTTTTTGTATTATTTGCAGCATTTTTTTTATTTCACTGTCTGATGCCCCATATTCGGGACGATATCGTAATTGAACAGGGAATGGATTTTACTTCAATCAGTTTCGATTATATCCGCTATTTAATTATATCCAAATATGGAGAATGGTCTTCCCGCATTTGGATCAATGTAATGACTTTGGTAATGGGAAAACTGCCGCATCTGGTTTGGATTTTTTGTGACAGTATAATGACGGTTTTAGCGGCATGGTCAATATTTTGCCTGACGAAAGAGGCAGATAGAGATGAAAAAAAGGAAATTTGGTTTATTATTGCTTTGTTTTTTCTTTATCCTTTTTCTCATATGGCTACAGCAGGCTGGAAGGCAACTACCATTACATATTGGTGGACACTTGCCTGCGGGCTGTATGCAATGATTCCGATTCAAAGACAGCTTCAAAAAGAAACGATTTTGTGGTGGGAATATCCTCTTTTTCTTTTGGCAGCCCTATATGGAGCAAATCAGGAGCAGATGTCGGCAGTGCTGACTGGAGTTTATGGATGCAGTCTGATTTTTTTATTCTGGAAAATAAAAAACAGTCAGGAAAAACAAAAGCAAAAAACAATACTTTTTTTAGTAATACTATTTTTGATCTCTTTTGCAGGATTTCTTTTCGCTTTGCTTTGTCCGGGAAATAGTGTGCGTATAGGAGATGAAACCGCAGTCTGGTTTGCAGATTATGGAAGAATTACTTGGATTCAGAAATTAGAAATTGGAATTTCTTCGGCAGGGTATGAACTGTTTTATCAGGGAAATCTTTGTTTTTTGGTGCTTGCAGGGATTTTATTTTGGCTGGTACAAAAAGATTATTCCGATTGGGAATACCGGGTAATTGCAGCAGTTCCGCTGGTAACTTGTCTGGTGACAGGTGTATTGTTCCCTTTGCTTTCAGGCAGTCTGCCCGGACTGGGAAAGTGGAAAGAGGCACTTACTTCCTATGGAACAATAACGGTGGAAAACTATACAGAGAGGTTTTCTTATTTGCCTTTGATTTGGATTGGAGTTGTGATTGGATGTCTTCTGGTGACATTTTATCTGGTATTTGAAAATAGGTGGAAGGCTTTGGCTATGTGTGTTATATTCTTAATAGGATATGCCAGCCGGGTAGTACTGGGGTTTTCACCTACCGTTTGGGCTTCTAGTTATCGGACTTATTTGTTTCTTTATATGGCAGTAATTGTATTGGCAGTGTTTGGATATCAGGAAGGAATAAAGCGGAAGATATGGACGGGATGGAGTGAGCAGATCTTGTATGTAATGGCTGGGGTGGCTTTTGCTAGTCAGATTTTTGGGGTGTAGAAGGGAGGACACTGAAAGCTAAGGGGGGACGCTAAAAGCCAAAGGGAAGTCTGCTCCGGGCCCGCTTGCGCTTAGCATTTCCTCGTAGCGGACACATAAGGTGCTAAAAGACAGCACCTAAGTGCCGACGGGAAATGATGACCCTGCGCAGACCACCCTTTGGCTTTTAGCTGTGCGATTCAGCCGGAAAGTAGAGTGGCGGAGAAAGTTGGTATGATGTATCAGAGGGAGATAGAGCTATATTTAAAAAGTTATCCAGAGGCATTAAAATGGATAAATGAATGTCTGGCGTGTCATCATAGAGGATATAAACCGAATATGCCAAAACGGATTGGAGGAAAAGATTCTGTTTTGGCAGATAATCTTAGAAGGTATTTTCGTCCTATGGAAGTAGATGAGATGGGGTTTTGTGTGGTTTGTTCTAAACTGCAAAATAGAGAGATTAAAAAATAAATAGGAATGAAAGATAATAATTAGCAGGAAAGGAGAAACATCATGTTTGACACAAATTTTTATAAAGGAAAGTCTGTATTGATCACGGGGCATACTGGGTTTAAAGGGACTTGGCTGTCTAAAATGCTTGTTATGGCGGGAGCAGAAGTAATTGGTTATTCGTTAGCACCGCCGACCAATCCCAGTCTGTATGAAATGACAAGTTTGGATCAGACTATGCTTTCGGTAATAGGAGATATTCGGGATCGGGAGAAATTGATGCGGGTGTTTGATAAGACAAAGCCGGAAATTGTTTTTCATTTGGCGGCTCAGCCGATTGTTCGGGATTCTTATAAAGATCCAGTTTATACTTATGAAACCAATGTGATGGGAACGGTTTATGTTTTAGAATGTGTGCGTCAAAATAGCTGTGTGAAGTCTTTTTTAAATATTACAACGGATAAGGTTTATTATAATAGGGAATGGGAATGGGGCTATCGGGAAGACGACCCGTTAGATGGATATGATCCGTATTCAAACAGTAAGTCTTGTTCGGAATTGGTAACACATAGTTATAAAAATTCTTTTTTTGCGGATGGGGCGGCTGCGGTTTCGACGGCTCGTGCCGGAAATGTAATTGGCGGCGGAGATTTTGCTGATTATCGGATTGTTCCTGACTGTGTAAGGGCGGCGATAAAGGGAGAGCCGATTGTAGTAAGAAATCCATATTCCACTCGTCCTTATCAGCATGTATTAGAGCCGTTAAGTGCCTATCTGATGATTGCACAGCAGCAGTATAAAGATAGAAACTATGCGGGATATTATAATGTAGGACCAGATGAAAAGGACTGTATTACGACCGGAGAATTGGCAGAGCGGTTTTGCCGTCTTTGGGGAGAAGGAATTAGCTGGGTAAGTCAGCAGGAAAACGGACCTCATGAGGCAAATTTTTTAAAGTTGGATTGTTCACGGATAAAGAAAGTTTTTGGCTGGAAACCAGTTTGGGGAGTGGATGAGGCACTGCAGAAAGTCGTGGAATGGTCTAAGATTTATGCAGCAGGCAAAGATACAGAAAAGTGTATGGAACAGCAGATAGAAGCATTTATAAAAAAGGAGAATGAGCATGTTTGAAGGGATGACAGAACAACAGGCAAGGGAAGAGATTTTAAAGATGACAGAGGCGTACTGTGATCGGTTTCATAATCAGAAAAAAAAATTTCAAAAAGGGGATCGGATTGCATATGCCTCTCGGGTCTATGACAAAGAAGAAATGAAAAATTTGGTGGACAGTGCTTTAGAATTTTGGCTGACATCTGGAAGATATACGGAGGAATTTGAACGGGAGTTTGCCAAATATCTTGGAGTTTCGTATTGTTCGCTGGTTAATTCGGGTTCTTCTGCAAATTTGGCAGCTTTTATGGCATTGACTTCTCCTTTGCTTGGAGAAAAAAGAGTTAAAAGAGGGGATGAAGTAATTACCGTAGCAGCAGGATTTCCTACTACGGTTGCACCAATGATTCAGTATGGAGCAGTTCCGGTTTTTTTGGATGTGACCATTCCGCAGGCAAACATTGATGTGAGGCAGCTAGAAAATGCACTTTCCGATAAAACAAAAGCAGTAATGCTGGCACATACACTGGGAAATCCATTTGATCTTGCAGCCGTAAAAAAGTTTTGTGATCAACATGGACTTTGGCTGGTAGAGGATAATTGTGATGCATTAGGCTCAGAATATCAGATCAATGGAGAAACAAAGCTGACCGGAACAATTGGTGATATTGGAACCTCTAGTTTTTATCCGCCCCATCATATGACAATGGGAGAGGGCGGTGCAGTTTATACCAACAATCCGCTGCTGCATAAGCTGATTCGGTCGTTTCGGGATTGGGGGCGGGACTGTGTCTGCCCTTCTGGAACAGATAACCGTTGTGGGCATCGATTTGATAAACAGTATGGAGAATTACCATTAGGCTATGATCATAAATATGTCTATTCTCATTTTGGATACAATTTAAAAGCAACTGATATGCAGGCAGCCGTGGGATGTGCACAGCTAAAAAAATTTCCTTCATTTGTGGAAAAACGCCGACATAATTTTGAACATTTAAAGACAGCCCTTTCCGATTGCACCGATTGGCTGATTCTGCCGGAAGCCTGCCCTAATTCGAAACCAAGCTGGTTTGGATTTTTAATCACTTGTAAAGAGGGAACAGATCGAAATCAGATGGTACAATATCTGGAAGCAAAAGGAATACAGACAAGGATGCTGTTTGCCGGAAATTTGACCAGACATCCTTGCTTTGATGAGATGCGTAAAACAGGGAGCGGTTATCGAATTGTCGGAACATTAGAAGAAACCGACCGAATTATGAATCATAGTTTTTGGGTAGGGGTTTATCCAGGAATGACAGATGAAATGTTAGATTATATGGCAGATGTAATCCGAAAAGCTTGTTAGGGGGAGGACACCAAAATCCCAAGAGAGGTCTATTTCGGGTTCGCTTGCTACGCCTACGTTTTTGGATATACACCCTCGAAGAAATATCCTGCGCAATCTGTATCACTTATTTTCCTACAGCTCCTTACATTTCCTCGTAGCGGACACATAAGACGCTAAAATACAGCGTCTAAGTGCCAACGGGAAATGACGACCCTTCATAGATCTCTCTTGGGATTTCGGCTATGTACATCCAAGCCAAAAGAGAGAAAAGAAATAGCAGTGTGCGGACTTCCTTGCATTTAATTAAGAATTTGTTATTTCGTGTTATAGTGAAAAATTAGTAATGTGATAAAAAATTAACTGTGAAATTAATATATATCGGGATAAGAAACAGACTCTTGGAAACGTTTTGATGTCATTTTTTTTGTTTTTTCCTGGAGTCAAGAAACAGCCAGATGCGAATCCCCTAGGCAGACTGCAGTGACTTTGGAAAAAAGTTAGAAGTTCTTAACTTCTGCTTCAAAATCTAAGATTTTTTGCATATCCTGCTTCCATGCAGGGTATGCAAAAAAAGGGGCGTGTTTAGCCCGTAAGAAAGAGAAGCTGTTTTGCTACGGCAGGTTGTATCCTTTGATATGCCCGTTTCATTTTGGCTGCCATGAGGGCGAATTGCGCCCCGGTCTGTCCGATTGGATGTGTTGGGATGCAGAAGTTTTAGAACTTCTTGCTTTTTGGAAACCGGAACAGCAGGCTGCTTGGGGGATTCGCATCTGGCGTCCTCTCTACGAAAACATATCTTATCAGGATTTTTTAAATATAGGTAAAATAAAAGTAAGGAATGAATAGTTATGACAATAATAGAGAAAATTCATCAGGCAAACCTAGAGATTTTGCTGGAAGTGGATCGGATTTGCAGGAAGCATCAGATCGAATATCGGTTAGACGCCGGAACTTTAATTGGTGCAGTACGCCATCATGGATTTATTCCTTGGGATGATGATGTAGATCTCGCTTTTTTGCGAAAAGATTATGAAAAGTTTCTTCGGATTGCACCAAAGGAACTAAAAAAAGGGCTTCATATCTGGTTTCCGGATCAAGCGTGCAAAGGGACAGTATTTTATGATTTTACACCTAAGATTATTTATGAAAACAGTCGAAAATGTGTGCCGAATCGGGAAACTGCATTTTATAAAGAAGAATTGAACCACATCTGTGTTGATTTATTTGTATTAGATGAAATTGCAGAGGGAAAAATTGCTCAGAAACTTCAGATTCTTCGAATGAAAGTGATCTATGGAATGGCAATGGCACATCGGTATAGGTTAGATTTAAAAAAGTATCGGGGAATCAGTCGGATTCAGGTAGCAGTTTTGGCAGCGGTTGGAAAGTGCTTTTCGATGCAGCGGATTTATCGGTGGGAGAAGACAGCGGCACGGGCACAGGAAAACGGAAAGCGAAAACGGCTTTATTGGAGCAATTATCAGCCGGATTTTGTGCATATGACAATACCAAAGGAAGCGGAGGAAAGGACGGAATTGGAATTTGAAGGCTATCTGATGATGGCACCGAAAGACTGGGATGCCGTGCTGACTGTGGTATATGGAGATTATATGACACCGCCTCCGAAAGAGAAAAGAGTTGCTACACATGGGGATATCAAAGGCAAAGGATTTTTTGTAGGAAAAATGTAAGAATTTCGAAAATGAAAAGATATTGATTCAGCGGGAGCAGAATGTTACAATTCAGTTATACTGTAAAAGTGTCTAATAAGAGTGGTCAGGTGGTGATTAGAATTGAAACGTAGGACAAAAAGTATAATTGCAATGATAGCAGCAATAATTGCGCTGTCAGCAGCCTCCATCACGGGTCATGCGGAAAATAACGGATGGATACGAGAATGGGAGGATGGGGAAACTGTATGGCACTACTATCAGAACGATAAAATGAAGGTGTTAAGTTGGATTAATGATCCGGAAACCAGTTTGTGGTATTATGTCAATGAGGACGGTAATATGGAAATAGGATGGGGAACCGGCTATGCGGAAGGACGTTATTTTAATGAAGATGGTATTATGGTGACAGGCTGGCAGCAGCTTTATCCGCCGGGAGAGGAAGATATTACTCCTACAACTCCGTTTTACTGGTATTATTTTGATGAAGACGGCATTATGGTAACAGGTTGGCAGAAAATTGACGGAGATTGGTACTATTTTGCAGACAGTCAGATGTTTGAGTATGAAGAGGGTCAGATGTTGACTGGATTGGTTACGATTCAAGGAAATACCTACTATTTTGACGAAATAGACGGCAGAATGCAGCAGGGCAGAATGCTTACATTAGATGGTGATAAGTATTATTTTAGTGCAAGCGGAATTATGAAAAAGGATTCTTGGGTAAAGGTAGATAACTACACTTATTATGCAGGAATAGATGGAAAAGTATTAACAGGAAGATCGTCTTATGATCTTTATGTAACTACGATTGATTCTGTTACGTATGCATTTAATGCAAGCGGAAGACTGGTAACTTCACGTACCATATATTATGTGGACGGATACTGGACAGTAACAAAACCTGTAGCATCAGGTGAATATTCTACATATACGATGAATGTATACGGCAAAGGAAGTGCCGGGACATACACAGTGAACGAATAGGGGCTTGTTCTGAATTAGAATAAGTGATAAAATATGGAAATACCTGTATAAAAAATGGGATATTAAGGGGTTAGAGCAGAATTTGTTAAGACGGATAATTCAGAAGGGAAGGAAGTATTAACATGAGAAGAAAAGTAAAAATGCTGGCTGCAGTACCGGCAGCAGCATTGTTGATGATGGGAATGGCAACCATGAGTTTTGCAGCACCTACTAATGCACCAAACAGTACTTCGCCGGGAACAACAAATACAAATACAACAATATCCACATCGACAACAAAAAACGGCTGGGTGTCTGAAGTAAGCGGAAGAGAAACGGTATGGTATTATTATGCGAATGGAGTTCGTTATCGCAATCAGTGGGTAAAGAGCAATAATCTTTGGTATTATATGGATTCGGATGGTGTGATGCTGAAAGGCTGGCAGACATTAAACGGAGTGGATTACTATTTTGATTCAAATGGTGCAATGGCAACTGGCTGGAGAAAGGTAGAAGCGAATGATGACAGAGATTCATATTCTTCCGGTCCGATGGCAGGAAGTTCCTCTTCTGGTTCGAATTGGTATTATTTTGCTCCAGCAGGGACAAAGGGGTATGCAGAAGGAGAAATGGTGCAGGGATGGCTTCAGTTAGGTGATAAGTGGTATTATCTGGCTGATGATAATGTAGAATCAGAGAATGTTGTATTTGAATATGGACAGATGGTCTATGGAGAAGTAGAGATTGATGGAAATGAGTATTTTTTTGGAAAAGAAAATGAAGGTGTAATGCGAACCGGATTTATTAAAGCTTCCGAAATCAATAACAGTAATTCTTCCTCTATTCGTCCGGGAGGATCGTATTCGGATCGAGAGGGAACTTATTATTATGGCACAAGTGGTTCACGGATAGGAATGAAGTGGGCGGATTCATGGTTGAATTTAAATAATGAATGGTACTATTTTGATGAAGAAGGAAAGATGGTAGGCGGGCAGATGGCTACCGATTCAAGGGGCAGATGGTGTGATTATGATTCAGCAGATGCAACGTATTATTATTATTTAGATCCTTCTTCTGGAAAGATGCAGACCGGATGGATCAATGTAAAAGAGTCTTCTAATTCTACCAGCAATAGTCCGGTAGGAAGCGGCAGCAGTTCTGGAAAATATTATCAATATTATGATGCTTCAGGTGCAATGCATTTTGGATGGCTGAATTTAAGCGGTAAGTGGTATTATCTGGCAAAGGCGGAAGATGTAGGAAACAGTACATTTGAAGGTTATGTAGTAGGTCAGATGGCAACCGGTTATAAAGAGATTGACGGAGATGGATTTTATTTAAATAACAGCGGTGTAATGGAAACTTCTACTTGGAAGGATATTGATAAAGAATCCTATTATTTCGGATCGAATGGTGCAATGGTAAGATCAAAGAGTTTGGATGATATTGAAGTAATTAAACGAAGCGGAAGAAATTATCCGGTAGATATAGATGGTTCACCTTTGGAAGAGGATATGACGGTTTATTATTATGCTAGCCGTTATACTACAACAGAGCCAAGTTCTACACAAAAAGGAGTAAAGACTTATACTGTACATTCGAAAGGGTATTTGGTAGAGTCGAAATAGTTTTTAGAAAGAATAGATGAGATAACGGCAGTGTCAAGGTATTGATGCTGCTGTTTTTTTAGGTATGGTGTATGGGGACGCTGAACTCGGAAGATTTTATTTGGCTTTTGGAGATAGGATAGGATGCTGCCAGAAAGGGTTGGCTTTCACCGGACGCAAGAGGCGGTTTGCTCCTGTCCTTTGCCTGCTCC
>CAJUGZ010000012.1 GCA_910585855.1 uncultured Lachnospiraceae bacterium
TTTTTCACATACTGCTTCTATGCAGTGTGTGAAAAAAAAGGAGCGTGTTTAGCCCACATTTGTATTGGAACGGGATTGTTTTGTGGCAGATGAAATTGTTTGGGATGTTTGTTATGTTTTGGCTGCCATGTGGGCGAATTGCGCTCCGGTCTGTCCGGTTGGATGCATGGAAAGGCAGAAGTCTTAGAACTTCTTACTTTTTGGAAACGTGGAACAGCAGGCGAACCACCGTTTTCCAATTTGGCGTCCTATAAAAAACAACCCTTTCCGGCATCATCCTATTTCCCAAACTCTAATTGCAGCAGAAATAAATATCTTCTTGCCGTAAGGTAGGAGGGCGTGGTATAATAGGTTCGATAATAAATGATTATATCATAGATATAAACTATAAGAGATGAAAACAGGCGGTATAAAACATGAGGACGAAGATAGGTAAACTGGCAAAAGGGATATTTGATAAAACAACTCCTGAACTTACAATTTCTATAGAAACGATTCAAATGCTGCTTCCTGCAGAAGGTACAGCATTGGGAAGCTTTTCTATTGACAGCCAGAATGGGATTGATGCTCGTGGGTTGCTTTATTCGGACAGTGCCTATCTGGTATTGAAAGAGAGTGGTTTTATCGGAACTCATGCTGTCATTCATTATGAAGTACAGGCAAAAGGAGTAAAACCGGGAAAGCGGTTAAAAGGGGCAGTTCAGATTGTTTCGGATGCAGGAGAAATAGCAGTTCCTTATGAAATTTTGGTAGAAGAACCCTATTTAGACAGTTCAATGGGAAAGATTAAAAATTTGTTTCATTTTACAAATTTGGTGAAGAATCATTATGAAGAGGCGCTGACGTTATTTTTTTCTTCTGGATTTTCTCAGATTTTATTGGCTAGGTTTTCGAAGGAACGGACGATATATGAGGCATTATGTCAGGGGATTTCTCCAAAGACAGCGATGGAGGAATTCCTTGTTTGTGTCAGTAAGAAATCTCGTATTAATTTAATGTTAGAAGAGGATCGGCGGGAGTACTTGGATTTTATACAGACAATTGGGGATGGTTTGGAGATACAAAAAGATACTTGGGGTTATTTAGAAGTTGAAGTTTATACGGACGGGGATTTTCTTTTTGTAGATCGCAATCGATTTAGTACAGAGGATTTTGCAGGAAACAATTTTACTTTGCCCTATCAGATTGAAGAGAGCAGAGTACATGCAGGCTATAATTTTGGAAAGATTTATTTAGAAACGCCATATCAAAGTCTGTCATATGAGATTTTGGTGTATCGTTCGAAAGAAAAGGAGAGTCATAGTCTGGACTGGAAAAAGGGAATCTGTCAGCTTTGCAGGCTGTACTTTGCTTTTCGGCTTCATGAAATTACAACGGATATCTGGTGTCGGGATTCCTTTGAAACGATTGCAAAGATGAAACGAATGGATACAGGAGATATTTTTATACAGCTTTTGGAAATACAGGTTTGGATTACCATGCGCCGTACAAAAGAGGCAGCGGGAAAACTCTCTGTAATTGCCGAATGGATTGTTCCAAATCGGGAGGAAGAGCCATTTTTATATAGTTATTATCTCTATGTCTATACACTTTTGACCAGAGATGGTTTGTTTGCTAAAGATGCTGTGGCACAGGTAAAGGAACTCTATGAAAAACATCCGAAAGACAGCAGGATGCTGTGGGTGATTTTATATTTAGATGAAGAGTGTGCGGTAAATAAAAGTCTTCGTTTGGCATGGATTAAGGAGCAGTCTTTTACCGGAAGCAACAGTTCTTTTTTGTATTATGAGGCTTGTATGGTAATGAATGAACAGCCGGCTTTGATTCGGGTATTGGATACGTTTGAACTTCGAACGGTATGGTGGGGAATTTCCCGTGGATTGTTAAATGAAAAGGCGGCTTTGCAGGTAGCAGATTTGGCATTGACGGAACAGGGATATCAGCCGCTTTTGATACAGATCTTAAAGGTAATTTATCAAAATTATCGAAGCCGGACAGCATTGGAGGCATTGATGTCGCAGCTTATCCGAAATTCCAGACTGGAACAGAAAAATTTTATCTGGTTTCAGGAAGGAGTGCAGCGCCAGATTACAATGACCGGATTATATGAGGCATATATGAATACACTTCCCTATCATTTTCAAGGAGAGCTTCCAAAGTCGGTGCAGCTTTATTTTATCTATGATCAGGCATTGGATGAGGGGCGAAAGGAACTGCTTTACAGCAATATTATTGCACATGGAACGGAAAATCCGGCTATGCTTCGCAGTTATCTTCCGGCAATGGAACAGTTTGCAGAAGAACAGCTTCGAAGAGGGCGTATCAGTAAAAAACTGTCCAGGATTTATTTAGGAGTGCTTTCCTCTGCTATGCTGGATGAAACGATTGCAGAGAAACTTCCGGCAATTCTTCTGACAAGACGGCTGCGCTGCCAGAATGAAAAGGTATGCTATGTGGTGGTTCGTCATAAGGAGCTAGACTGTGAGTGGAGGCTGCCTTTGGAAAACGGAGAAGTGTATTTTCCAGTTTATACTTCTGACTGTGCCGTGGTATTTGAAGATGCATTTGGCAGGCGTTTCTGGGAGCATACCGAGTATCAGACAGAGGATTTAATCAAAGACAGAAAGTTAATGAAGGAATGTCTGCGGCTTTATGAAGGAGATATTTGGCTTTGGCTTTATATTTATGAGCGTGGTATGAACGATTTGCCAAAGGAACAAGATCAGATGGATCTTTTAAAAAAGACGGCATCCGTTTCTCTTTTAAAGAAGAACTATCGAAGCGAATTAATACAGCATATTTTGGACTATTATATGGAGAACTATGAAGGAGAGAAGTTAGAGTTATATTTAGACTCTGTTTATCATGAACCATTAGAAGCAAAGGAAAGCAGTCAGATTATTGAACTGTTGATTATTCGGATGATGTATGAGGATGCATGGGAAATGGTAAGCAGTTATGGGGCAGAGCAGGTTTCTCCCAATCGTCTTTTGCGTCTTTTGATTTATCAGATTCGCCGGATGCAGATGGCAGAAGATGAAGCACTGCTAGAAGCATGTATCAGTGTCTATCAGAGAGGAAAGTATGAAGAAACGGTTTTAACTTACTTGGTACAGTATTATAAAAATACTACTGAAGAAATGTGTCGGCTTTGGCGGGCAGCGGTAGATTTTGAAATGGATACGGCAGAGTTAGAGGAACGGATTTTGGTTCAGGTGATGTTTACCGGAAACTTTGTATCTGATATAGAAGAAATTTTTTCTTCCTATTATAAAGACGGCAGAAGTCAAATGGTAAAAGAAGCCTATTTTGCTTGTCAGTCTTATCGATATTTTGTAAAAGGAATAGCGATAGATCAAAAGATTTTTCAATATTTGGGACGAGAGTATCAACTGCAGAAAACGATACTTTTGATTGATCAAATGGCACTTCTTTTATGGCTGTCAGAAAAAGAGATGAATACAGATGCGGAAAAGAGGATTGCGGGACAGATGGTGGAAAATCTTTTGCTAAGCGGAAAGTATTTTTCTTTTTATCAGAGATTGGGAGAGAGGATTTTGCTGCCGTTTGCACTGCGGGATAAGACCATACTAGAGTATCGGACACAGCCCGGCAGTAAAGTCAGTCTGCACTATTGTTTAAATTCGGAAGAGAGGGAACGAGTTGAGCAGATGGAGCATATCTATGAGGGAATCTATGGAAAACAGTTGATTTTATTTTATGGGGAGAAACTGCGGTATTCGATTTCTGAGGAAAATGAAACGATATGCGGACGAACGGAAAACAATGCAATTCCTGTCAGTCATTGGAACAGTGTCTATGGAGAGAATCGTTACGGAATGTTAAATGATATGTGTGCTTCCGTAGAAATGCAGGACGAACAGACTTTGGCAGAACTGATGGAACATTATTTAAAAAAGCAAAAGCTGATAGAAAAGAACAGTACACTAATGTGAGGTGGAGAAGTTGGAAAAGAAACTGGTAGCAGGTTATGATATCCAAAAAGATGAAGTACAGCTTAGTTTTTATATTCAGGATCGAGAGGACGCCGAATCAGTCAGTCCTTTTACCGATCAGACCAACTATGAAATTCCTTATCTGCTTGCAAAGACAGAAGAGGGATGGGCAGTTGGAGAGGCAGCAAAAGAAGCGCAGCTTCATCAGACTGGAATAGTGGTTGACCAGCTTATTTTGCGGGTGCTTCATCAGGAAATGGAAGTGTTGGATGGTTATTCGGCAGAGGAATTATTAGAGATTTTTTTAAAGGAAACCTTATTTTTGATTCCCGGTGTAGAGATGATTGGGCGGGAAGTGGATGCAGTGGCGCTTTCCCTTTGGGAACAGAATGGATTTTTATGGGATGTGCTGTTTCGCTGTCTGATGCGTTTGGGGATAAAGGAAAATTGTATTTTTGCAATGAGTGAGCAGGAAAGTGCTGCCTGTTATGCATTAAGCCGGACAAAAGAATTGTGGAAGCAGGATGTGTTATTTTTTGATTTTTCGAAAGAGCATTTTTTATGCAGAAAGCTTCATCGGGATCAAAAAGCAGGGGAAATGATTTTAGAGATGCAGGAGTGGGATTATTCGGAGCAGTTTATGATTTCTATGTTGGAAACAGAAGAGGGCAGGCAGCAGGCGGATCGGGAGTTTTTGGAATTGTTGATGCAGCAGATTGTAAGACCGCCGGTAAGCTGTGTCTATCTGATTGGAGAAGGATTTTGCCAAAAAGAAAATTGGACGGTGCGTTCTTTGCGCTATCTGTGCAGCAGAAAACGGGTCTTTTTGGGAAGAAATCTTTATACAAAGGGGGCTAGTCTGCGGGCTTATGATCATATTGCAGATCGGGTAATGGATACGCTGACCATGCGGATGAAAGGCTGTATACCGGTTAGCATTGGGATTCGTGTATTTCAAAAAGGAGCAAAGAGGCTTTTGAATCTGGTAAAGGAAGGAAAAAACTGGTATCACGCAAAGGCAAAGATGGAAGGAATTTTAGACAATACCACAGAGCTTTCTTTTGTAATTACAAGACAGGGGGTTGTAGGAAAGTTAGAGTATCTGCTTTCGCTTTCGGAGTTTCCTTATCGAGAGCCTAAAATGACAAGAGTGGAACTTTCACTTTCTTTTTTATCAGAAGAAGAGGTTATGATTCAGGCAACAGATTTAGGATTTGGGCAGTATGCAGAGAGCAGCGGGGTGGTAATTCAAAGGAAACTGGTATTGTCGGAACTGATTTCGGAGATTGGAGAAAAGGAAGAAGAAAAAAGGGAAGAAAATAAAGAGGGCAGATTTTTATTGTGCAGCAGCAGACGAAGCCGTTCTCCCTATGAAGCAGAAGAGAGCAGACAGGCATTGTATTCGATTGATGAAATTTGTTATTATCTGTATCACAATGCTTATTTATTGGAGGTGACATTTTTTCAGCCTAAATTAATTGACTTTATCCGCAACAACTTGGATATGAATTTGCTGGCGGATAAGTTGGAGTATGTAAAGAAAAAGGAATTTCCTTTAGAAAAATATATTGCTGCAGTAATGGAGAGTACGGGATATTATGAGGAAGCAGAGTGGAAGAGGATGCAGGAAAAATTGGCTTATTTTGGAACGCAAAGCAGAGAAGAGCGCCTGAAACTATTAGGAGATATGTATTTGACAGAGCGAAGATTTGCACAGGCACGGAATCAATATCAGATGCTTTTGAATTTGGAGGCATCTTCTGGGGAGTCAAAGGAGTTTTTTAGTTTGGTGTATCACAATATCGGTGTGCTTTATATGGAATTGTTTTATTTTGAAGAGGCTTCTGGATATTTTAAACAGGCATATGAGTATGCACCGCAGGAAGAGATTTTAAAAAAACTTTTGCTGGTATTGAAACTTGCTGGTATGGAAGTGGATTATGCTGAGTGGAGAAATCGGGCAGCAAAAGGACAGGCAGACGAATGGGAGAGAGAATGGAAGAAACTGGAAGAGGAAGCGATTGAGGACGATAGAAACTATCTGGCAGCAGAGGCATTTCGCTGGAAAAGGCAGAGAAATCCGGGACAGTTTGAGGCATATGCAAAAAAGCAGCTTCAGGAGTGGATGGAAGAGTATCGCTATGAGATGGAAGGTTGAGGAAAAATATGGGATTTTTTAAAAAACTTTTTAAGAGAAAAGAAAAGGATTCTCTTGAAGGAAAACCAACGATTGAAGAATATTTGGGTGTGGATGCCAAGGAAGGCGGGAAAAGCAGTTATACTAGATTAGAGGTGCAGAAAGCCTGTCAGATGAGTAGTGAACAGGAGTGCTTTGAGTATCTGAAAAATCTGGATGAACAGAAAAAAATAGCAAAACGGCAGCTTTCAGAATTGAAGGAAGAGTATGGAAGAATTGGCAGTGTATTGAATGATGTGACGAAAATTGAGAGGATAGAGGAAAAAGATCGAATAGAACTTTTGGAAGCGGCAGCGGAGATTGAGGAAATTAATAAAGAAAGAAAGAAATTTCAGAGTACGGAAAGTAAGATTAGTGAAAAACAGTATCAAAAAATGGAGGAGTATGGGGAATCGATTCGTTCGATGATGGCACAGTTAGATGAAGATGAAAAATATGCACATGTTTTGGAACAGGATATGCGGCATTTGGAGGCAGAAAAGACTTCCATTCGCTATGAGAAGGATGAACTGCAGTCGAAAAAGGTAATTGCAAAGAAGGCGGTGGAATGGTCGGTTGTACTGTTGGGAATTAGTATTTTGTTTTATTTGGTCTGTATGGTGATTTTGAAAGAGGATTATGAAAATTTTCTTTATATTATGCTGGGTGTGGTTGGGGTACTTTTGACGGGGACTTTTTTGGTCTATCAGGGGGCGGTGCAGGAACTGCGGATAGCGGATCGAAAGCTGAATAAAGCGATTTTGCTTTTAAATCGGGTGAAGGCACGGTATGTGATGACAGTAAATAGTATTCAGTATCAGTATGCAAAGTATGAGGTGAGCAGTGCTTATGAATTGAATTATATTTGGGGGCTTTATTTGGAGGAGAAGAAAAATAGAGAGAAGTATCGTGCTAGTTCGGATCGGCTGCATAAAGCAGAGATGGGGGTAATTGGGATTTTGACAGAGTATATGGTGGAGCAGCCTCGATTTTGGATTGGGTATGCAAAGGCATTGCTGGATGCACGGGAGATGGTGGAGGTGCGGCATGATTTAAATGGGAGGAGGAAGATGCTTCGGGAGAGTATGGAAGGGAATCGGACGTTTTTAGAGGCAGCGGAAACCGAGAAAAAGAAGCTGGCGCAGATGAATCCAGAGTATGCACAGGCGATTTTGGCGGGGCATTAAAATGGGGGGAGGCTGGAGGGGACGCCGAAAGCCGAAGGGAGCTCTATTCCGGGCCCGCTCTCGCTTAGCATTTCCTCGTAGCGGACACATAAGGTGCGAAAATACCGTGCTTAAGTGCCGACGGGAAATGATGACCCTGCATAGAGCTCCCTTCGGCTTTCGGCTGTGTACTCCAGATGGAAAAAGTAGTAAAATTAGAGCAGAGTTGTTTTTTAAATGGTAGGATGGATTTTAAAAGAGAAAAAGGTGACTGTCATGTTGAAAGATAGTGTATCGTATAACTGCTTTTGGTGTTTTGGGAAAGGGTTATATTGGGGATATGCTTTTGATTAACTTGGCAGTTTTTTTGTGGCTGGTGGTTGTTTTAGGGCGACTTTTTATAATATTGTAATTAGGAATTTTTTGTTTTAATTTGGAAAAAGCGAGTTTTTAGGAATAGTTTTTTATGGATAGGAGATACTATTAGCAGATGATAAAACAGAACGTAATAAAAAAAGTGATGATAGATGGTTTAAAAAAGCGGGAAAGAGGGAAGAATATAAGAAAGAAATTAGGATGTAACATTTTTTAGAAAATGTTACATCCTTGTTCTGCCTATTATATCGGTTGATACGGAAAATAGTTTAGAGAGATTTTAAATTTTTTTTAAAGTAAGAGAATAGGAAATTTTTTATATTAGAAAATTTTCTGGAATACATAACATTTAGAGTGTTTTATAAACTAAAATTCTGGTGTTTTAAGAAAGCTATAATTGGAAATAGGCAGTAGTTATGGTATAATACTCTTATCTTGAAATTAGGAGGGTATTATTATGGTAGATCAGGAATTATTGTCGGCGTTGTCAGATATGCTGGATGTAAAATTTAAAATAGAATTAACGCCGATTAAAGAACAAATGACGAGTTTAGAAGGGCGAATGACCAATTTGGAAGAAGATGTTGTAAGTATTAAAAAAGACATCAGTGGCATGAAAAAAGATATTGTTGAGTTAAAAGAAGATGTGACAGGATTAAAAGAAGATGTTGTTAAGCTCAAAGAAGATGTGACAGGATTAAAAGAGGATGTTGTTAAGCTCAAAGAAGATGTGACAGGATTAAAAGAGGATGTTGTTAAACTGAAAGAAGACATGACGGGATTAAAAGAGGATGTTTCGAATATGAAGGAGGATATTGTAAATCTTCAGGAAAATGTGGTTAAAATTAATTTGCATTTAGAAAATGTAACTGATCGAAATGTCCAAATTTTAGCAGAAAATTATCTTCCAGCTGCAAAAAGATATGAGGAAACTACTGCCAAAGTGGAGGCACTGGAAGCAGATATGGATAATGTTAAGAAAGTAGTTACGGAACATAGTAAAATTCTTAAAAGATTTGCATAATAGACAGATAATTTATTTGTAAAAATAGAAATATAAGAAAATATATATATATTTGTAGTTAGGGGCAGATAAATAGAATTATTGTTTATCTATCCCCGAATTTTTATCTTTTATTTTTTATAAGTCTAAGTTTAAGAATACTTTATCTTTATCATCTTGTTCGATTCCCAAATAGCGTTTTGTTACATCGAAGGATGAGTGGTTATAGATGGATACTAACAGAGCAGGATTTGTTCCTGAAACCCATGCTTGATAACCGAAAGTTTTTCTTAGGGAATGACAACTGATATGATCGGAAAGATTTAAGGCTTCACAGGCTTCTTTGATGATTCGATAGGCTTGTATTCTGGAGATAGGTTTTTTTTTATCTTTGCCAACGAAGATATATTGTTCCTTTTCTATGGACGGAAGGCTTTTCAGATAAACGGAAAGCCCTTCTACTGCACCATGATTTAAAGCAATCATGGTGTTTTTTTTCGTTTTTTGCTCAGTGAGAACCAGATGTGTACGGAAGGTGTTGCTTTCCATATGATAGACATCATCCCATTTCAAGGAGAGAACATCACTGATTCTTCTGGCTGTATTGACTGCGGTGCAGATTAGGGCATAGTTTCTTAAGTTTGGTTTTTGAACCAAAAAATAGTTTTTTAAGGACTCTAAATCTTCTAAATTTCTAATTGGCTGTGTTGTACTCATAATTTTCCTCCTGAATTCTTCTTTTTTGTTCTTTTTTTGATGAACAAATTTCTGGTGAAAGGTTATAAAATTCATTTGCCCTTTTCGATGTGGTATGCATGGTGCAAACCAGATAGAAAAGGGCAGCTTTCACATTTATCCTCCATGATTTTGTTGTGATTTCCTATTCAGTTAGGGTGATATTGCAGTTTTTTATCCTCCTTTCTTTTGGACTGATGCAGTGAATTGAATATTTTTTTGAGATAGGAAATCAAGTTTACGTCTTTTTGTCTTATGTAACATTTTCTAAAAATTGTTACATAGAGTTCTGACACAGAAAACAGACACTGCGTTAGAAGACGCCAAGTCATTGTAGCATAACAAGGAGGTTGGGACGCTGCTATGTTAAATTTGACTGTAAAACCGGGTGAGTATTTTATGATTGGGGATCAGATTCGAGTTGCTTTTGTAGGCGGAACGGCAAATAATGCAAGAATTATGATTGATGCGCCGAGAGAGTATAACATTGTAAGAGGGAAAGTATTAGAGCGGATAGCGGCTGAACATGGGGGAAATGTAGAAGGAAAGAAGGAATTTTATCTGGAAGCACCGATTCCTGCGGAGCAGATGAAGCGAATGATGAAAAAGCAGAAGCAGCGAAGAGAGGTTAGTGGGATATAATCAGTCGAAGGCAGAGAAGAAGTGAAAACAGCAGGGGAAAAGATAAAATGAAACGGTAATATGTAGTACTATCCTAGGGGGTGCTGCTTATTATAGAGAGCAGGAAGAGCTATTTGGAAATAAAAAGAATAGGAAAACTGCAGGTCTGGAAAACAGACAAAAACAAATCTAAAATTCAATTTAAGAACAGGGAACGGATTCCCTACATTATGAAAACATGGAGGTAAATGAATTATGAGTATGGTAGTACAACACAATCTTACAGCTATGAATGCTAATAGAATGTTAGGCATTACAACAGGTGCTCAGGCAAAATCCACAGAAAAATTGTCTTCTGGTTATAGAATTAATCGTGCAGCAGATGATGCAGCAGGTCTTTCCATTTCTGAAAAGATGAGAAAACAGATTCGAGGGCTTACAAAGGCTTCTTCTAATGCGCAGGATGGTATTTCTGCAGTGCAGACAGCAGAAGGTGCATTGACTGAAGTTACAGATATGTTACAGAGAATGAATGAGTTGGCAGTACAGGCTGCAAATAGTACAAATTCTGAATCAGATCGTCAGAGTATCCAAGATGAAATTAAGCAGTTAGTAGAGGAGATTGATCGTGTATCTGAAACTACTAAATTTAATGAAACTTATCTGCTTAAAGGAGATAAAAACGGAACAAAGAGTATTGAATATTCTTATGCATCACAGGTGGCGATTGCTAATCAGGATGTATATAAAGTAGGAGAGGATGGAGCACTTGTAACTGTAAAGGCAGGAGAAGAATTAGATCCAGAAGCTACTTATTATACAAAAAAAGGGCAGGTAGGAGATCAAATTAGTACGGCTGATTTAACAGCATTGCAAGTAACTGGAGGGGCAGCAGTGGAAGGATTAGCTGGTGCGCAGATTACTATTGGTGTAGTAACAAATTCAACATATGCTACTGGTATAACAGTTGTTACGGCAGATAATTATTATATTAAAGATGCTAGTGGAAAGTTTGTATCTGTTGAAAAGGGAGATAAATATGATTCTGCTCAAACATACTATACAGTAAATGCGTCCACTGCTGGAACGATATATTTAGCAGTGCAGACCACAGCTGTAGCTACAACAGCAGGTTATGCTGTTAAAGATGGAGCGACTGTTTATGATGCTGCAGGAAATAAAATGGAAGCAGGTAGTGTAATCAATACAACAGCGGTTTACTATAGTACAGTAGCACCAGTGCAGTTTAATCTTTATGCAAGTGAAATTTCTGCAATTAATACTACCGGAATTTTTGTAAAGAATGATGAAGGGAAGTTTATTGAAGTAGAGAAGGGTGCAGAGTATGATGCTAGTAAGACTTATTATACAATGTCAACTCTTACTGGTAATGTGACTTATGCTGCTGTTCAATCTACTGCTATGTCTGCTAATGTTACAACTGCTTATAAAGCAGCAACAACATTATATGATAAGGATGGAGTTGAAGTAAAAGCAGGTGATGTTGTTTATACAACAGCTATTTATTTCTCCGCTTTAAGAGATAAGTTTGATGAAAGTAATAAAGTAACAGATGTTTCTGCTATTAGTACGAAAGGCTCAGAGAGTTTCCAGTTATTGGATAAAGATGGAAATGAAGTGGCTGCAAATGGGTTATATCGCTATTTTGATGAAAATGGAAATTATGATAAGACCATTAATGGTGGATTATACTTAAAGGGTGGTACACAGGCAGTAAATGCAGATATAGTAAATAAGTATGTAAAGCAGGGCGAAACTGAGATTGGGAAGTTAAGTTTATCTTTCCATGTTGGAGCGGATGCAACAAGGACGAATCAGATTACGATTGAATTGGAATCGATGAGTGCAAAGACTCTTGGAATTGAAAATGTCAGTGTTGCGGGAGAAGATGATAAGAATGCATTAAATGCGATTGAAACAATTGCAGCAGCATTGTCAAAGGTTTCTTCTCAACGTTCTGGACTTGGTGCAATTCAAAATCGGTTAGAGCATACGATTGCTAACTTGGATAATATTGTAGAAAATACTACATCTGCAGAATCCCAGATTCGTGATACGGATATGGCTACTGAGATGGTAAATTATTCAAAGAATAATATTTTAGCACAGGCAGGTCAGTCTATGTTGGCACAAGCAAATCAGTCAAATCAAGGAGTTCTTAGTTTACTTGGCTAAGGCTAATGAAAAATATTATAAGGAGTCAGCTTAAGTTGACTCCTTATATTTTGATAATTTTGATGTTATCAGAAAACAAAAAATTTTTTGTTGTTTAAATAAGAAAATGGAGAAAATCGATATGAAAAAAAATTTGGCTGATTTGCAAGAAGATACTGTTATAGAGAAGGAAAAGCAAATTGTATTATCTATTTCTTTGTTAGTATCAGGAAGAAAAGAAACTAGAACGTGTTTGGAATCATTAAAACCATTTATGGAACAGCTTTCTTGTGAGTTGATTTTGGTGGATACTGGATGTGATAAAAATACTAGAATGATTATTGAGGAGTATACAGATCAGATTGTTCCGTTTACTTGGTGTGCTGATTTCTCAAAAGCTAGAAATGCAGGGTTAAAACAAGCTACAGGGGAATGGTTTTTATATTTAGATGATGATGAATGGTTTGATGACGTATCAGAAATTATTGATTTTTTTAAAAGCGGAGAATATAAAAATTATAATTCGGCTTGTTATATACAGAGAAATTACAGTAACTATCAGGGAACAATTTATATGGATGCAAGTGTCAGCAGAATGATAAAACTAGAGAAAGAAACTTGTTTTATGAGTTCGATTCATGAATATTTGTCACCATATAAACCACCAGTAAAATTATTTGATACTTATGTTAATCATTTTGGTTATATTTTTGCTTCTAATAAAGAAAAGTTTGAACATTCTAAACGAAACGTAGAACTTTTGCTTGATATGATGAAAAAAGAACCATTTCAGTTTCGGTGGGATACTCAGATGCTTCAAGAATATATGGGTATCAGTGAATATGATAAAGTGATTGAAGTGGCGCAGAAAGGTATTTCAAAATATCATAAAGTAAAACAGAAAAGTTATAATATGTGTCGGGAACTGGGAACATTTTATGGTTTTTTGGCAGATGCTTATGAGAGAAAATATGATTATGTAAGAGAAAAAGAATGTTTAGAGGCAGCATTTCGTGAAAAAGATTTAACGAAATTAGCTCAAGCATATTTATATAAGTGTGCAACAATCATGTATTATCAACAGGAGAATTATGAAAAATGTACGAGTTCATTTGAAAAGTATATGCAGATTTATAAAAAAATTGGAACAGATAAAGATGCAATCTATCAACAGGGAGGGATGTTAATAGGAGATACTTTTCAAAAGAAAACTTATGAGGATATGATTTTGCATGGAATTATGGCATCGGTTAAGATTGGAAGAGATGATCTATTAGAGGAATATTTCTATCAATTAGGATGGAAAGATGTTATGATGCTGCTTCATCCAGATTTTATGGGAATTGTGATCAATCACATGGCAGAAACAGAATTTCGTACTAGTTATATTGATATGGCAAAGACTATGGGCGAACGAGCTAATAATATTGATGGAGTAGTTGCAATTTTGCGAAAGATAGAGAGAGATTATCGAGATTGTAGTGATATATATCAAAAAGAAGAGAAGGATATTCAAAAAGAAAACGGAGAAAATTCAAAAGAGGATAAGAATATTCAAAAAGATGACAATACCATTATTTATCTGCCAAAAGAGAAAACAAAAAAGCAATTTGAACGTATTGTTCGGATTTTTTCAGAAGTAAATCATCATCATTGGTATATCACTTATTTAAAAATTTTATATGCAAGACAACAGGGAAAAGAAGAGGAAATACTTCCTTTATATGATAAATTATTTCGGCATGTATTTGATATTTTTAATTTGGATGCGGAACTTTGGAAGATTGCGGAAGAACATCAATTAGAGATGGAACAATTTTTCTTAAGAATTGATTTTGATACATGGAGAAATGGGATTTGTCAATGGATTCAATATGGAAATGAACAGGATTTTGCTTATAAAGAAGAGCAGGTGCGAAAGTGGAAACGGACAGAAAATATTCGATATGATTTTTTATTTATGAAAGTAAAGGAAGGATATTTACTTCATTTTAAGAAAAAAAAAGAGGATTTTTTATCATTAGAAGAAAAGATATTTCATTTTGCCCATATGGAGGTTGATTTTTATAAAAATTATTATCGGGAGGAAGTATTTCAGGAGTGTCAGGAGATGCTGCCACAGGAATGTCGAATAGCAGTAAAATTATTAGAAGTAGAAGAAGAACGATTAAAAGGTGATGATAAGCAAGCAGTAGAAAAAATGAAGCAGTTATCAAATTGCTATCCGCCATTGAATGAAACAATGAAATGGTATATAGAAAAATTTAGTGATTTTATTAAAGAAAAAGACAAGCGTACATTGGAAGCTAGAAGTGAATTATTAGAATTGATTGATGCATTGACATGGAGGGCAAAACTTTATTTTAAAGAAGAAAAATATATAGAAGCAAAAACAATATTGGAAGAGCTTGTAAAACATGTACCAAAAAATGAAGAAGTGCAGGAATTATTGAAAAAGACAAATCAAAAGTTTCAATAAAAGGATAAGGGACAGCGAATGAAAAGGAAAATTGCGGTTACAGGGACTACTGGTTTTATCGGAAGTCATTTAGTAAGAACATTGGCAGAAGATGGTGAAATGGTATCTGTAATTGTTAGAGATAAGAAAAAAGCAGAAGTATGTTTTTACGATATTTTGGATCAAATTGAGATTTATGTAATGGAAAATTCGATTGAGAAATTAGCTGATTTTTTGAAAAGCAGAGAAATTATAAGTGTAGTTCATCTTGCAACGAAATATCTTACACAAAGTACAGCAGAAGATATTGAAGATTTGGTAAAAGGAAATATTTTGTTTGGTATGCAAGTGTTAGAAGCGATGAAGATTGCAGAGGTAAAAAAAATAATTTATACAGGAAGCAGTTGGCAGCATTATCGGAATCAGGTGTATTGCCCCGTGAATGTTTATGCAGCAACAAAACAGGCATTTGAAGATATTCTTCGATATTATAGTGATGCAGAAAACATACAGGCAATCGCTTTGGAAATTTATGATACTTATGGAGAAGCAGATTATCGAGAAAAATTGATTCCAAATTGGAAGAAGGTTTATAAAACAAGAGAAGAGATTTTACTTTCTGCTGGGGAACAAAAATTGGATTATGTATATATTGCAGATATTGTTACAGGAATAAAAAGAGCGATACAATTATTAGAAAGCATACCACAAAATCAAAAGTATGAGAAAAAATATGCACTTTCTTCTGAAAAAATATATACTTTAAAAGAAATTGCAGCGATTTTTGAAGAAGTATACCATACAAAATTGCCGATTCAATGGGGTAAAAAAACATATCGAAAAAGAGAGGTAATGCAGCCTTATAGGGGACTAGAACGACTTCCGGGATGGAGTATAAAATATGGATTAAAAGAAGGGTTTGAACAGATGTTTCGGAAGGAGGAAGAAAAAGAAGGATGATTTTAGAAGGGGAAAGAAATGAAATGACAGAAGAAAAAAGTGACAACCAAAATTTGGTGTCTTATATATTAGAAATGCTTCAAACTTGGATGGATGCTGTTTTGGAAATAGGGAATTATCAAAAAAAGAAAGAAATCGAAAAAGGTAGATGGATAGTATTTGATTTAAAAGAGGCATTGCAGACAGTAAAAAGAGTAATTGAGCAAAAAACAGAGGATTATTGGAAAGTATTTTCAATTAGATGTGAGAATTGTCTTGAATCCCTGAATGGAATTTTGAAAAATATAGAAGAAGGAGAGATAGAAAAAGTAGGTAATAAATTAGAATTTGAGTTGTTACCTTTTTTTCGTATTGCTTATATTTGCCTTTATTATGATGGAGTGATAAAAGGAGATGAAAAGAAAGAAGAAAGATTTTGGGAGGAAGAAGCAGTAGAATTGTGTAAAAATTATTATATAGAACAAGGAATGAAGACAGGAGTTTATAAATATGATCTTACAATTTATATACTTGCGTATAATAATTTAGGTTACACAAAACTTTGTGTAGAAAGTGTACTGCAATATCTTCCTAGAACAATTCGGTGTGAACTTATTTTAATTAATCATGGTTCTAATGATGGAACAAAAGAATATTTTGAAACTATTGATCCGGAAAAACAAATTGATATAAAAATAAATGGTTTGGACGGATTTGTGATTGCACCGTTTATTGCAGAAGGAGAATTTGTATTAAATATTTCAAATGATGTAATTCTGACAGCAAATGTAGTTGAATTGATGTTACAGTGCATGAAAGAAGATTCACAAATAGCGTGTGTTGTTCCCATTACACCGAATATAGAGAATTTGCAAAGTATTTCACCAGAAGAGATTCAATATGAAAATATAGATGAATTAAAAAGGGTAGCGAAAAAATTTAATCGAAGGGAATTTAAAAAGGAAGAAAACAGAGTACGTTTGTTGACTCCTATTTATATGTTTCGTACAGAATATTGGTCAAATTCTCAGAAAACGAAATTATCGGCAGAAAAATTATTGAAAACAAAAACATTTATGTTTGGAGATGATGTAAGTAGTTTATGTTTTCGTCGAGCTGGTTATAAAAATATTTTAATGAAGGATATTTATTGTTATCATTTTGGTTCTAAAACAGTTGGAAAAAATGGGCATGATTTTTTGATTGGGAGAAAATTATTTTATGAAAGATATGGAGTAGATGCATGGGAAAAAGGGGTTTGTTGGAGTTTTGAGTTGTTTAAAAGATTACTTTGTGAGAAAGCAGATGCCAAAAGAATTTTGGGAATTAATGGGGGAATGGGTGGAAACTCTCTAAAAATAAAGGAGGAATTGAAAGAACGGGTTGGAAATATACAGGTAAAGTTAATTAATTATACAATGGATAAACGATTTTTGGCAGATTTACAGGGGATATCTGATTACGCTTATTATATTGAGAATTGGGAAGCGTTATTTCAAGTATTAGAAGGAGAGTTTGATTATATTCTTTTATCGGGAGGATTAGAAGGGAATCTAAATTATCAGGAATATTTGGAACGATTTTATCAGTATTTAACTAAACATGGTGTAATTATTTTTCAAAGTTCGGAAAAGTCGCAGGTGGATTGGTTTGAACAGCAGTATAGAGGAGTAAAAAGAGCGCAGGATCGGGAAATGGTATGTTGTAAGGAGGAAGAACAGATACAGTATTATGCATTTTGTAAAAAATAAAAGAGGAAGGAAGAGCTTAATTAAGGAATAAGAGGAATGAAAGTATTACATATTACCGTACATATGGGAGGCGGAGCAGGAAAAGCAATCGCAGGAATTGCGATAAATAGTAATCGAATAGAAGGAGAAGAACAGAAGATTCTTTTATTGGAATATCCACGAAAATTACATTATATTGAGGAATGTAGAAAAAATGGAATAGAAGTAGTTATTTGTAAAGAATTTCAGAAGATACGACCTTATCTAGAAGAGGCAGATGTTTTGGTAGTCAGTTGGTGGCAGCATCCAGTAATAGCGAGATTTCTTGCAGAATTTCCAGATTTGCCATGTCGAATGGTGTTATGGAGTCATGTAAATGGATGTGTATATCCTTATCTTCCTTATAATTTATTAGAACAGATGGATATGGTGTTTTTTACAACGGCATATTCATTAGAAAATCCAGAATGGAAAAAAGAACAGGTAGAAGAAGTGGAAAAAAAATCTTTGATTGTAAGTGGAATGGGGGATTTTGTCCCAGCTTCTATTGTTCCAAAGAAGAATTATCAGCAACAACATTTTTTTACAATTGGATATATTGGAACATTAAATTATGCTAAATTACATTCGGATTATTTTTGGTATTGTCAAAAAGTAATTGAACAAATTCCAAATGTTCGTTTTTTAATGGTAGGTGATTATGAAATAGCTTTAGTAAAACATGTACAAGAACTTGGACTAAAAGATTATTTTCAATTTGTAGGATTTGCCGAGGATGTTTATCAATATATGGAGCAAATGGATGTAATGGGGTATCTTCTTTCTGAAAATAATTATGCAACAACAGAGAATGTATTATTAGAAGCAATGGCATTTGGACTTCCGATTGTTGCTTATAAAAATAAGCCAGAGCAATATATTATTAAAGATGGTGTGAATGGATTTTTAATTGGCAGTGCAGAAGAGTATATCGATCGAATAAAAGAATTGAAACAATCTCAAAAGTTACGACAAAAAATAGGATATCAGGCAAGACAAAGTGTAATTGAGCAATATTCGGCAGAAAGAAATCGAGATATTTTTTTACAGAGCTTAAATAAAGTACAAAAAAGAGAAAAGAGGGTAAGAAATTTTTCAGAAGTATATGGAGAAACTCCTTATGATTGGTTTTTAGCTTGTACAGGAAAGGATAGGGAAAAAATTTCCTCTTATATACAAGATAATGTTGAAAGTTCAGAAAAATTAGAAACATTTCTTCAGATTTGTAATCCTACTTATAAAGAGATCAGTAAAAGTTCGATTCTTCATTTTGCATCTTATTTTCCAGAAGATCCACGATTATCTTATTTAAGTGATAAAGTAACAGAAATAAAAAATCAAACACCTGGTGGAAAGAGAACGCCTTTGTATTCGGTTCTGCCATTGAAAATGCCTTATTTGATACAGATTTTTCCAGTATATGGCTGCAATTTTCGTTGTGAGTATTGTATTCATTCTTTAAATCCAGCAGAAAGGGGATTTATATCAGATAAGAAATGTATGGATTTGGAATTGTTTCAAAAGATAGTAGAAGATATTAAAGCGTCTGGTCAAAAGATAAAAATGCTTCGTTTTGCTGCAATCGGAGAGCCGCTTCTTCATAAAGAGATTGCATCGATGGTTCGTTATGTAAAGGAAGCAGAAATTGCAGAAAGTATTGATATTGTAACCAATGCTTCTTTACTTACCAAGGAGTTATCGGATCAATTAGTGGGATCTGGTTTGACCAGACTTCGTATTTCGCTGGAAGGATTATCTGGAAAGGATTATAAAAAACATGCTGGTGCTGATATCAATTTCAGCCAATTTATAGAAAATATACGGTATTTTTATGAACATTGTAAAGAAACCAAAATTTATATTAAAATTATTGATTATATGATCCCAACTCCAGACGATCAGGAACGATTTTATCGTATTTTTGCTCCTATCTGTCATTCGATTGCAGTGGAACATTTAACTCCTACTATAGAAGAAATTGATTATCAGCAATTTTCAGGAGAGAATAAAAATAACAAACCTCAAAATGGGGAGGTATTGTTAGAATCTCAGATATGCCCGCAGCCTTTTTATATGATGCAAATTAATCCAGATGGAAAGGTTGTTCCCTGTTGTTCGATGAAATATCCGATTCTATTGGGAGATGTAGGAAAGGAAAGAGTACAGGAAGTTTGGCTGGGAGAAGCGTATCAGAAATTTCGAAGAGCAATGCTTCATGGCGTTTCTTTTGCATCTCATGTTTGCAGGGATTGTAAATTATATCGTTATGATATGCATCAGGAAGACCGATTGGATGAGAAAGCAAAAGAATTGTTAGAAAAATATAGTGAAGAGTAAATATAAATAAAAATATTATAAAAATAGATAGAGATATGGTTTACTATTGTTTTAGAAAAAATGAGAGGGAAAATCATGGCAGAAGTAAAATCAAGTGTAGATAAAAACAGAACAATACTGCGGGAAGCCGTTCCGCTAAATAGTCCGCTGAGCATGTATATTGAACCGACACGGGTATGTAATTTTAAATGTTTTTATTGTATGCATAGTACCAGAGGACAAAAAAATGGGGCGTTAGAACAAACAGGATTTTCATTAGCACATGTGGATATGCAGTTGTATGAAAAAATTGTAAAAGAGATTATGGATTTTCCAGTGATTCCAAAGCGAATTTGTTTTTCTGGATTGGGAGAACCATTAACAAATCCTCATCTTCCAGATATGATACAGATGTTAAGAGAGTATGGATTTCAAGGAAGAATAGATGTCATCAGTAATGGCTCTTTATTGACACCAGAACGATCGGATGCCTTGATAAAAGCGGGAATTTCTCGGATTCAAATTTCGCTTCAGGGACTTACTACAGAAAAATATCAAGAGATTTGTCAAGTTCCGATCGATTTGGAACAGTTAAAAGAAAATATACGATATTTTTACGAGTATCGTCAAAATGCAACGATTTATGTAAAGATTATTGATTCTATTTTGAATGGAAGAGAGGAAGAGGCATTATTTTATCAGATGTTTGGAGAAATTTGCAATACGATTTACGTGGAACATTTGGTGATTATGGAACAACAGATGGGAAATCATGGAAGAGAGGTGGATACCACCCGAAATTTAATGGGAGAGTTAGTAGAAAAGCGTTTTGTCTGTGGAGTGATGTTTTATTTTTTACAGGTGAATATTGATGGGGAAACGTTTCCATGTTCGACTCCGGGACTGCCCAATTCTTTTTCTATGGGTTCTGCAAAGGAAAAGTCGTTACTAGAAATATGGAATGATAGAAAGCGAAACCATATGCTTCGAAAAAATTTGATCGATGGATATGCTTCGATTCCGGCTTGCAAAACGTGTTCTTCTTGTATTGCTATCGCAGATGAATCGGAATATTTAGATGACTGCAGAGAGGAAATACTGACTCGATTTCCATTGATTCCATAAGGGGGATAAGGAAAAGAGAAGGTCGATGGAGAGGAGGGCAAAAAAGAAATGGCAGAAATAAAACCGCTTGCAGGGTTGGAACGTCATTTATTAAAAGATGTGATTCCACTGCGGACACCTTATGCAGCTTATATATTTCCGACTAATTTATGTAATTTTATGTGTAATTACTGTGGACATTCCATGGGAATTTCTGCGATGAAAAAAGAATATGATTTTTGTGCAGAACAAATGACATTGGATACCTTTCAAACAACGATCGATCAGTTAAAAGAATTTCCAGATCAACTAAATGTAATTTCTTTAACTGGACATGGAGAACCACTTTTACATAAAGAGTTAGAACAAATGATTGCTTATGCAAAAGAAAGTGGCGTAACAAAACGGATAGAAACGATATCCAATGCTTCTTTATTGACAAAGGAGCGTTCTCTTGCATTAGTAGAGGCGGGATTAGATTGTATTCGGATTTCTTTACAGGGTTTATCCTCTGAAAAATATGAAAGTGTGTGTAAAAGAAACGTTGATTTTGAAAAGTTAGTAGAAGAAATTCGTTATTTCTATGAACATAGAAAACAGTGTCAGGTATTTGTAAAAGTAATGGATGTGGCATTAGAAGAAGGAGAAGAAGAGCAGTTTTATTCTATTTTTCAATCTATTTCGGATCGAATGTATATAGAACAGTGCAAACCGGTTTATTCTGGTGTAAAGATGACAGAGCAGATCGAGTGCAAAGAAGATCGTTATGGAAGAGAACATGAAGCAAGAGTTGTGTGTCCATTGTGTTTTTATATGATTGGGGTACATCCCAATGGAGATGTTGCACCATGTGAAACGATTTATAAACCAATTACATTGGGAAATGTTCATACCGATCGTATTTTTCATATGTGGAATGGAGAGAAAAATAGAGAATTTTGGAAGATGCAACTTCGAAAAGAACGGTTTCAAAATGCGGGATGTGCTCGATGCTGTGCGCCAGATGATGTGGCACATCCAGAGGATGAGTTAGATCAAGATACAAAGAAGTTATTGGAAATGTTTTATTAATATTATGAAATAGAAAATAGAATATAAAAATTTTTATATTGATAGAATAAAAAAACTGGAGGAGAAAAGAGATGGATTTAGAAAAAGTTTTAGAAAAAAAGAAAAAAGAAAGAGAAAAATTGGCAGATGTTCTTCCATTGAAACAGCCTTATGCAATTACTTTTAATATTTCAAATGTCTGTAATTTTAAATGTTTTTATTGTGCACATGGTGGAATAGAACAAAAAATAGAATGTAAAAGACCAGCCAAAATTATGGAATTTGATGTTTTAAAAAGCTGTGTGGATTTTTTAAAACAAGAAGGAATACATTTAAAAAATATTTCATTATATGGATTGGGTGAGCCGTTATTAAATAAGGAATTTTGCAATATGGTGAAGTATATAAAAGAAAGTCAGATTACAGACTGTGTAGAAACGATTACCAATGCATCATTACTAACGAAGGAGTATTGTGATGAAATTATTTCTTCTAAATTAGATAAAATTCGAATTTCCTTACAGGGATTATCCGCAGAGGATTATTTGCAAGTGTCGGATATAACAATTGATTTTGATAAATTTTATGAAAATATTAAGTATTTGTGTGAAAACAAAGGGGATTTGTTTGTTTATATTAAAATTATGGATGTGATGGTAAAAGAAGAATATCAAAAAAAGTTATTTTTTGATTTATTTGAGGGGATTGCAGATGAAGTGTATATTGAACATTTGATGCCATTGACTGATTTTATGGATTATTCAAAGGGAAACAGTGATTTTTCAAAAACGTTGTATGGAGAAGAGTTAAGAAAGATAACAGTTTGTACATGGCCATTTTATTCTTGTATTGTAGAGTATGATGGTACAGTTTGCCCCTGTTGTGTTACACCAGATCCAAAGAAGTTTGAAAAATTATCGGAAGTAGGACTGGATAGAATATGGAATGGAGCAGAATATAATCAATTTTTGATTTCGTTATTGTCTGGTGAGGCTTATCAAAATAATTTTGTATGTAAAGCATGTAATCGTTATAAATATGCAGTATTAGAAACGGATTCTTTAGAGGAAAAAAAAGAAATACTTTTGGAATGTTATTCTAAAAAAATATGTAATTTGTAGATTTTTGGTAGTATGCAGTGAAAAATAAAAATATAACGATAAGGAGGAAGAGAATGAATAATTATGTATGGAATGATATAAAGAAGAGAGCAGAGAAGATGGAAACATTTCGTCAAAGATTAGAAAACTCTAATATTATATTATTTGGTGCTAGAATGAATGGAAATTATGCATATAAGAAGATAAAAAAAGAATATGCGGTTTATGCATTTTCAGATAATAATCAAGAATTATGGGGGGGTACTTATCAAGGAATTTCTGTAATATCACCAGAAAAATTAAAAGAAATAACAAATTGTTTTGTAGTTATTACAACAAGTGAATTTTATTATCTTCCTATAAAGAAACAGTTAAATGATATGGGGATTGATGGAATCACTTATATGGAATATGTTCTTATTCATCATTATGATAAACTGGAAATGGTTTATTCTAGGTTATTAGAAGATGAATTTTCAAAAAAGACTTATTTATATATATTGATGGCATACTTGACTTGTGATATGGCTTGTTTTAGGAATATTTTTGTTAGACATCAATATTTTGAGATACCTGAGTTTTGTATCCCATGCAGAAACGAAGTTTTTGTAGATTGTGGTGCTTATACAGGTGATACATTAGAAAATTATATCAATATAAAAGTTGGAATTTTTAAGAAGATCTATTGTTTTGAACCAACAGAAAAGATATTTCATGCATTAAATATAAGGAAAAATCGTTTATTAGGAGAATGGGCATTAGAAGAGAAGCAGATTGTAACAGAAGAAAAGTTGGTTGCTTCCAAAAATGGAATAAAATATTTTATGGATGATGGGAATGGGGAAGCTTCTAATCGAAGTATAGAAGAAAAATTTATGAAAAGCAAGACAATTATAGCAGTATCATTAGATGAATATTTTGCAGATAAAAAAGAAAAGCCAACTTTTATAAAAGCAGATATAGAGGGAGAAGAAGTAGAAATGTTAGAGGGTGCTGCTAAAATCATAGCA
The DNA here is from genome assembly GCA_910585855.1 of uncultured Lachnospiraceae bacterium. GTDB lineage: Bacteria > Bacillota > Clostridia > Lachnospirales > Lachnospiraceae > MGBC114844. The sequence continues at coordinate 23,954 of CAJUGZ010000012.1, forward strand.
GAGAAAAAACCTTTATTAGCGATTTGTGTTTATCATAAAATAGATGATTTATATGAAATTCCAATTTTATTAAAACAGTTTCATCCAGAATATAAAATGGCGATTCGGCATCATATGCTAAATTATTATGAATCCGTATTGTATTGTTATTAATGAGAAAAAGGATAAAATTGATGAAATTAAATGGAAAGGAATATCATTTGGAGAAAAGAATATGAAGAATAAAAGATTAGAATTATCAGAGATTACTTTATCAGAAGAAGAAACTCAAAGTTATGCAATTTATGGATATGGTGAAAGTGGAAGAATATTAAAAAATGTATTAGAACTTCTTCATCAAAAAGTTTTTTGTTTTCTTTGTAGTGCTGGATATAAAGAGAAATCGGAAATAGATGGAATTCCAGTATTTGAATTATCGGAGTATCTAGAGAATCAAGAAGAAGGAAATGTTGATAAAATTTTGATGACAATAAGAATGGGGGGGTTAAAGGAAATTCTTGAAAATTTGACAAGATATTTTAAAAATAAGGTATATCAAGTTAATTTACCACAAGACGTATGCAAAGTATATTCCTATTTTTATCAAGATTATTTTATAAAAAAAGAAATCGATCTAAATACAGAATATATAAAGCTAAATGAAATCGAATTTTTGAATCCCTTTCAGGCAGAACTACCATATGCTTTAAGTTTTTTTACTTTATGTGGTGATATGATTCTTCCGGTTTTCTATCATGATTTTTCTTATACTTGTGAAGGGGTATATGAAGTAGATCCTGTTTTCGTAAAACCGAATGATGTAGTGATTGATTGTGGAAGTAATATAGGTTTATTTTCTGCAATAGTAGCAAATCATTGTGCTAAAGTATATGCATTTGAATGTGTACCAAATACATATCAGTATATTAATAAGATTTGTGAAAAATATAAAAATATCGTATTAGTAAAAAAAGCAGTAGGAAGTCATTCAGGAAAAGTAAAATTTTCAATGGAAAATGATATTAATACCAATAATCGAATTGTATGGGAAAATGAAAAAGGACATAATCCAGAAAAATTTGGAGATCCTATAAATTTTAGATTTGTAGATATGATAACGATCGATAGTTTTGTAAAAGAATATGGATTACGTAGAGTAGATTTTATTAAGGCGGATATTGAAGGAGCAGAACGTGATATGTTAGAAGGAGCAACGGAAACTCTTAAAAAATATGCTCCTAAATTGTCGATTTGTGAGTATCATATGCCAGATGACCCAGAAGTTCTTGAAGAAATCATATGTCGTGCAAATCCTGATTATATAATACGTCATGAAAATAAAAAATTGTATGCTTATGTACCTTAGATTTTATTTATAAAATAAGGAGATTAAAATTGAAGTAAAGAAGAGGTTAAAAAATATTATGAGATACCATACATGGGATGATATAAAGAAGAAAGCAGAAAATATGCATTTATTAATTACAAAGTTGAAAGAGTCGAATCTTGTATTATTTGGTGCAGGAAGAAGTGGAGGCTGTGCATATGAAGAGATAAAGAAACAATATCCAATTTATAGATTTTGTGATAATAGCGAAAAAGCTTGGGGGGGGTACTGCGAGGGAATTACTATAATATCACCAGAACAATTAAAAACAATTAAAAATGTTTTTGTAATTCTTACTGTGTCTGGTCAGTATTATATTCCTATAAAAAAACAGTTAAATGATATGAAAATTCCTTGTATTACTTATATGGAATATGTTTTTATACATAATTATGATAAGTTTGAAATAGTTTATCATCAACTGCTAGAAGACGATGATTCGAAAAAGACATATTTGTATCTGTTAATTAGTTATCTTACTTTGGATACAACTTATCTAAAGGAAGTTTTTGTTAGGAATCAGTATTTTGAAATTCCAGAATTTTGTATACCATCTTCGAGCGAAGTTTTTGTAGATTGTGGTGCTTATACAGGTGATACATTGGAAGATTATATTAATAAAAAAGTAGGTACTTTTAAAAGAGGCTATTTTTTTGAGCCAACAGAAAAAACAGTACATGCTTTAGAGATAAGAAAAGACCGCTTAATAAAAGAATGGGCATTAGAAGAAGAGCAGATTGTAATAGAAAGAAAGATTGTTACTGCAAAAAGTGGAATGAGATACTTTATAGAAGGTACAAATGATGAAAAATGGAATCGAATTGGAAAAGAGGATTCTATGAAAAAGAAACCTATACCAGCAATATCCTTAGATGAATATTTTGCAGATAAAAAAGAAAAACCAACTTTTATAAAAGCAGATATAGAGGGAGCAGAGATGGAAATGCTAGAAGGAGCAAAAGGAATTATAGCAGAAAAAAAACCTTTGTTAGCGATTTGTATTTATCATAGAATAGAAGATTTATATGAAATTCCAATTTTATTAAAACAATTTTGTCCAGAATATAAAATGTCAATTCGGCATCATATGCCAAATTATTGTGAAACGGTTTTATATTGTTATGTATAATACATAGTGTGGAGGTAATACACATGAAGATAAAAAATAGTGAATTTGAGGAAGTGAAAATTATTGAAAATGCGTATGCTTATGATATGAGGGGAAATTTTATAAAAACATTTAATGAAGAAGAATTTCTTCGATTAGGGTTAAGTACTGATTTTAAAGAAACCTATTATTCTACTTCACAAAAAGATGTGATACGTGGGATGCATTTTCAGCTTCCGCCTTATGAACATGATAAAATCATTCATGTGATTTGCGGAAGTGTTGTGGATGTGGTTGTAGATTTAAGAAAAGAGAGTAAAAATTATAAAAGATACATAGCAATTCGACTGACAGGAAATCGACCTCGTTCTCTTTATATTCCAAAAGGTTTTGCTCATGGATTTCAATGTTTAGAAAATAATACAGTTATGCTGTATCAAGTAACAACAGGTTATCAGCCAAATTGTGACAGTGGAATTGCCTATAATTCCATTGGGTATGACTGGAGTGTGGAAGATCCGATTTTATCAGAACGGGATCAGCATTTTATAACATTAGAAGAGTTTGAATCACCATTTTAGGAAAAAATAGAAAAAAATAAGTGGATAAAGAAAGTATAAATAATTATGGAGAAAGTATAATTAAAAAATGAATAAAGAAAAATTTTTAAGAAATATACAGTCTTATCAGGGAATATCTAGTATATTAAAAACATGCAGTTATCAGGAAATTGCAGCACAGGTAGCAGAATTTTTTTCAATAGAAATATCAAAATTAGAGGATTTTCCTATGGGGGGGTACTCAAGAGGAAGAACCAGCGGAGCTTATCGCTTTGTATTACAGGATTTATTAAAAAATATAGAACATTTTGACTGGTTATTTTCCAGATTGCAGGATGAGGAATCAAAACGAGTATTTACTCATCTAATGCAATTTCGAATGATTCCAGATCATTTTTTTATCGAACAGGCATATGATGGGAAAAATTCGCAATATTTTGATCCGGAAATTATATTTTGTGACAGTGAAGAAGTATTTGTTGATTGTGGAGGGTTTACAGGGGATACAACAGAAAAATATATTCAGATTTATCAAAATTATAAGCAAATTTATGTATATGAACCTTCTACAGATAATATTGCTATTTGCAGAAAAAATTTACAATATTATCCTAATATAACTGTACGAAATTGTGGAGTAGGGGAAAAAAACAAAAGAATGTCTATGATAAATAATCACGATGCTAGTAGTTTTTGTGAAGGAATTTCAGATGATTTGACAGAGGTAGTGGCTTTGGATGAAGATATTGAAGAAAAAGTAACTTTTATTAAAATGGATGTAGAAGGATTTGAAATTCCAGCTTTGATTGGAGCAAAAAGACATATTCGAGAAGAAAAACCGAAACTGGCGATTTGTACTTATCATATTGTAAGTGATCTTTGGGAAATTCCTCGTTTGATTGATAGCATTTCTTCTGATTATCAGTTTTATATTCGGCACTATGAGAAAACTCAGAATTGGGAAACAGTACTTTATGCTATTCCTGTAAAAGAAAGAGAAAATCGAAAAGAGCAAAAAAATTTGATAGAAAGAGAATTGAAACAAGAAGAATCAAAAAAAGCGAAACGAAAAAAAGTAGTAGCAATTTCTGCACCAGAAGCAGGATGGTATAATAGTTTTCTTACAAAAGATTGTGGTATTATTCCCTATTTGCTTTATAAAAATCATCATTGTGATGTCTTTATGCTTGGAGCAAAAATGGAAGAATATCCTTATTTAAATTCTTATGTAAAGGGTCTAAAAATGGAATATCTTTCTACTGGAAGTGAAGAGGAAAAGATTGAATATATTCAAAAACATGCGTCTGAAATTGATGCTTTATTATTACGTGGAGCATATCCATGTAATTTTATTGTTGCAAGAGTATATAAAAAGATTAATCCAGAAGGAAAAATCTGTTTGGGATTGGATGCCAATAGTTTTTGGATGGATCAGATTTTATGGAAAGAGGAAAATTTTTTGGCTTTTATGAATTGCTGTGATATTATTACGGCTGCAGGAAGAACGATACAGAATTATTTGAATGAAAAATGGTCATGGAAAATTGAATATATTCCAAATGGATATTATCCTTTTGGATATTCGTATAAAAAACCTGTTTTTGAAAAGAAAAAAAATATTATCTTAACAGTTGGAAGACTTGGTACTGCTCAAAAAGCAACAGAAGTATTGATGGAAGCATTTGCTTTTATTGCGGAAGAGATACCTGATTTTCAACTGCGTCTGGTTGGAAGCATAGAAAAAACATTTGAAGGTTATATAGAAAATTACTGGAAACGATATCCACAATTAAAAAGAAGAGTAATATTTGTAGGAATGATTCAAGATAAGGAGGAATTAGCAAAGGAATATTGGCGGGCGAAAATATTTGCTCTTCCATCAAGAGTAGAAGGAGTAGCAAATGTAATTGCAGAAGCATTGTCGGCAGGATGTGTAACTGCAGTTACTAAAATTGATGAATGGCAGGATGCTACTGATACTGGCAGATGTGGCATGGTGGCTGAGATAGATGATACAATTGGATTTTCTAAGATTTTATTGAATCTATGTAAAAGAGAAGATTTATCGAATTTATCGGATCATGCTTATCAGTATGCAAAGGAAAATTATGATATGGAATTGGTAGTTGCAAAAGTAAATGAGTTATTGTTTGGAGGAGAATAAAATGAGTGCCATTTTCATGGAAAATAATATTTTTATTTTAGAAGATATATTTGGAAAAAGAAATGAATTATTAGATTGCAGAAAATTATTATCCAATAAAAGCAGTATACCAATAAATACTTTTACGGAAGGAAGGACTATTCCTAAATTTTTAGTACAATTATTTCATGAGCATAAAGAACGATGGAGAGAAAACGAGGCGGGGCTTTATTTTCTATTTGATATTCTTATAACATCTTTTTTGATTCAGAAGTCTAAACCATTTTATGTATTAGAAATTGGAGGAGAGAATGGGATATTAAGCTATCATTTGGCATCTTTATTGGGAGGATTTCATAAAAAGTCGTCACTTTGTTCTGTATGTCATACAATTGGAAATAACAGTAATAATAATTGGCTGGATCGAATTTCACTTGTGCAGGAAGCACCAGAGTATTCTTTATTGGTAACAGATTATGATAATACCTGCTTGTTGGATCATATTTTTGATATAGTGGTTATAAATGGAAGCATTAATTTTTTTAACCCATATCGTGTATTAGAAGAGGCAGAACGATTAGTAAAAAATGGAGGAGTTATTTTTGTATTTCTTCAGGATATGCCATTATTGGAAGATTCTTTTAAACTGAAATTTTCAGAGAGAAAGGAGTATTATTTTACACCTAGTATGGGAATTATGATAAAAGAAGATGGAAACGAACAGAAAGAAAAAAGGTCTGATTATGTTTTAAATTTAGTAAAAGAGATAAATGATATGTTAGAAAGTTGTATTCCATTAGAACAGATAAGAAGTTTAATGAAAAAAATAGATGCAGAAATAGATAAAGCAATTATTGAATATGATATAAAACAAAAAATAGAATTGATTCAAGTGAAAGAACAAGTATTGGATTATATAGTGAGGAAGAAAATGGAAGTGGAAGTTTTATAGATGTTGATTAATAATTAATAGATAAAGGGTTCTTTCCTATGTTTGGATATTTTAGGAAAGAGCCCTGATGAGTAGTAATTTTTTCATAGAAAATTTTATATATTTTTTTATTGATAATCTGTCTATATTGATTAGATTAAATAACGGTTTCTACAATAATTTTTCCGTCACATATAATTTCCTTTACCCCAACTGTTTTATGTTTATTAAAATTAAAACTGATTAAATAGCCTTTTTTTAAATGACACCACTTTACAACTTTTTGAAAAAAATAACGCACAAGGCACTTTTTTATGTATA
>CAJUGZ010000013.1 GCA_910585855.1 uncultured Lachnospiraceae bacterium
TCTTTTCTATCATACGGGCTAAACACGCCCCTTTTTTTTCACACCCTGCATGGAAGCAGGATGTGAAAAAAATCTTAGGTATTCGAGCAGAAGTCCAAGAACTTCTAACTTTTTTCCAAAGTCACTGCAGATTGCCCACCGTTTTCGAATCTGGCTGTTTCTTGACTCCGAAACAAAAAAAGAAGCGCAGCCGGTGAAAGCTAACCACTTTTCGGCAGTATCCTATCTCCAAAAGCTGAATGAAAGGTAGAAATAGGGCAAATTTACAAAGTTAGTTTTATAATGAATTACAACGAACATTTTACTGTTTGTTGTAATTTTTTTGGTTCTGGAGTATACAGCCGAAAGCCGAAGGGAGTGCTATGCAGGATTATCATTTGATCAGAAAAGTTTGGAATAGGAATTTAATTTTTCCTATATTTTTACAAATCGCAGCTATGATTTAATTATATATTACAAATTACACGTTATAGAAATTTATAGTACGTTTTTCCTATATTTATTCCTTTTTTATCTATTAGTTTACTTAAATATTTATGAAAAGTAACATATAGTATCGAATATAAGCCAACCTTTTTTATCAAGGATTGACAATAAAAAAGAAATGAAATACACTTAGTTTGTACAATATAATTATGTACAAAAAATTTTTATTAAATAGGAGGATACGATTATGAAATGGGGAAGATTTCATCACCTATTTGCTGTTTTGCTTACATGGGCATTGTGCATTACAGCAGTATTTACCGGAGCAGCAGTTCCATCTTATGCTGCATCTATTTCATGGAACTTTAAGGATAATGATTTTAAAAACCTTGGAACAATTCGTTCCACGATTACGGTAAATGATTTAACACTTATTGCTACAGAAGATAAAACTATGTCAGTAAATCCAAATACGCAAACAGTAGATAATACAACATATACTTACTGCTTAGCTTTAGGAGGTTCTGGAAGTAGAGAATATCGCAGTGTAAAGATTCCGGTATCTGGTGAATCTGTAATTAAAGTAACTTTAATGAGTTCTGGAGATAGTGAGCGTTCTCTTATAGTAGCAGATGGAAACGGAACAGAACTTACTACTTTGCCAGCTAAAACTGTTGCAGAAACGGCTGTTTATAATTATAATGGTGCAGCAGGATATTTATATCTTTATTCTGGCGGAAGTGGCATCAATCTTTATAAAATTCAAGTAGATGACAAATCTAGCTCTTCTGATCCAACAGATGGAACAATAGTAACAAATTTTAATGATTTGCTTTCTGCTATTTCAAGGGCAGAATCAGATAAAAAGGGAATTATTTATGTAAAGGGAACTTCAATTGATTGTACTGAACAGATTAAATTATCGAAAGAAAATGTAAATATATCAATTATTGGTCTGCAAAACAGTGATGGAAGTTATCCTGTTTTGGATTTTGCACCTTTCCTTGCTTCTTATATTGGAACAGCAAGCGGAGATGCTCAGGTAGGAGTTCGTATTACAGGAAGCGGCTATACATTACAGAATTTGATTATTCAGAAAGCTCCTGATAATGGGATTCAGATAAAAGGAAGTAAGGCAGGAAATAATAAGATTAAAAATTGTATTGTACGTTATAATAATGATGCAGGGCTTCAGATTACAGGTGGTGCATATAATAATGAAATCCGTTTTGTATATAGTTATCGGAACTGTGATGTCTATACATTAGGTGGAAATGCAGATGGATTTGCTCCTAAACTTGCAGCTGGAACTGGAAATACGTTTTATGGATGTTATGCGTGGGATAACTCGGATGATGGCTGGGATTCTTATGATAAAACGGATGGCTTGACTCTGAATTTAAGTTATATAGAGTGTGCAACTTGGAATAACGGAAATCCTTCTGTTTTTACAGGAGAATATGATTTTAATAATGGAAAACCGTTAGATACCAATCTTTTATTAGTACAATTAATTTTAAAGCAAGATCCTTCTTTTGCTGCAAACTATGCAAATAAAAACTTTTTGCTTCCAAGCGGAAACTTTATAAAAACTTCTGCAGGAACGATTAGTCTTGCTTCTTGGACAGGAGATAAGTATGACGGAAATCCGAATGGTTTTAAATTTGGCTCGGTAAATACAACCAGTCAGTGTGAAAGAACAGTAGAGAATTGTGTATCATTTAACCATAAAAATAAAGGTTTTGATAATAATAACAGTTCTTGTACGGCATCTTTTAAGAATTGTGTTGCTTTTGACAATGGATGTAACTATGCTATTCAGCCATTTACATTAACTTCTTTTATTAATATACTTGGATTTTCCGGAGGATCGAAAGATAAGCTGCCAAATGGGTATAGTGTAACAACACCAGATGCTCAGACACAGACAGCTATTCGCAATACAGTAGCTTCTACAGTAAATACTATTGTATCAAACTGTGAAAATAACAGAATTGAGCAGATTTATTTTGATATTTATCGTTAAAATATAAAATATGATATAGGGCTGTTACAGTAAGTGTAACAGCCCTAATCAGTTAGTGATAAGTATATGTTTGATATTTAATTCTGTAGCATATCTTAAGAGTAAGAATTTCAAAATTTAAACACTGACGTCTATATTTTGTCCTAAATATGGCATAACAGAAGATTCCATCATTCGAACCATATCATTTCCAGAATCTTCAAAAGAGTCCATTGTCTTTTTTAAAAGAGCAACTTCGATTGCATTAGCAGCGGATGTTGTGCTGGCTAATGAAGATAATGCGCTGATATCCATAGATTTTTCCTCCTTTTGCAGTAAAAACTGCTTTAATATATTAAAATTATAACATACACATTTCACAAAATCAACATAGATATTGTATAAAAATAATAGAAAAATTACAAAAATGAAAGAGAATTGAATATACAAAATAACCAAATTAAAAAAAGAAATTTTGGCACTTGGTCAATAGTATTTCTTGTAGAATTCATGTATGATTATGGTAGTGAGAAAAGCATATTAAGAAATTAATACGGCAAAAAAATTTTAGGAGGAGAAATAAATGGCAAGTTTATCACTTAAGAATGTATGTAAGGTATATCCTAATGGCTTCGTAGCAGTAAAGGATTTTAATCTTGAAATTGCAGATAAGGAATTTATTATTTTTGTAGGACCATCTGGTTGCGGTAAGTCTACAACACTTCGTATGGTTGCAGGTTTGGAAGAAATCAGCTCTGGTGAATTATGGATTGGCGATAAGCTGGTAAATGATGTAGAGCCAAAGGATAGAGATATTGCAATGGTATTCCAGAACTATGCTTTGTATCCGCATATGACAATATATGACAACATAGCATTTGGTCTTAAGTTGAGAAAAACTCCAAAAGATCAAATTGATAAATTAGTACATGAAGCTGCTAGAATTCTTGATATTGAGCATTTATTAGATCGTAAACCGAAGGCTTTATCCGGTGGTCAAAGACAGCGTGTTGCTATGGGTCGTGCTATCGTTCGTAATCCAAAGGTATTCCTTATGGATGAGCCGCTGTCAAACTTGGATGCAAAATTGCGTGTGCAGATGCGTATTGAGATTTCTAAACTGCATCAAAGACTGCAGGCAACTATTATCTATGTAACACATGACCAGACAGAGGCTATGACTCTTGGTACCAGAATCGTTGTTATGAAAGATGGTATTGTTCAACAGGTAGATTCTCCTCAGAATTTGTATGACAGACCAAAGAATTTGTTCGTAGCAGGATTTATTGGATCTCCTCAGATGAATTTGGTAGATGCTACTGTATCACAGAGTGGTTCAGATGTAAAATTGACATTTGGCGGAAATACAATTAAAGTTCCAGAAGCTAAGGCAAAGAAGTTAATTGAGGGTGGTTATGTAGGAAAGACTGTTGTTATGGGTATTCGTCCAGAGGATGTACATGATGAAGAAGCATATCTGAAAAATTCTCCTGACAGCGTAATTGATGTAACTATTCGTGTATATGAGTTGTTAGGTGCAGAAGTATTCTTATACTTTGATATTGATCAGTTTAACTGTACAGCTCGTGTAAATCCACGTACAACAGCAAGACCGGGCGATAGTGTAAAGATGGCATTGGATCTTTCAAAGTTACATGTATTTAATAAAGAAACAGAAAAGATTATTACTAACTAGTCTTTTGAAAATTGAGTAGGGGAGAAGTTTTTCCCCTACTTGTGCGTATAAAAATTAGACGTATGTACAAATGTGCATACGTCTTTTTAAAAATAGAAATAGTTTGTAGAAAAGGGCGTTAAAACGCATAAACGCCGGTCTTTGCACCGTCAATTTCATGAAATGAGTTGCTGGATTTATTTTTTTCTGGGGAGGACGTTGGAATCTCAAAAGAGGTCTAATCCGGGCCCGCTTTCGCTTAGCATTTCCTCGTAGCGGACACATAAGACGCTAAAAAACAGCGTCTAAGTGCCGACGGGAAGTGATGACCCTGCATAGACCTCTTTTGAGATTCCAACTGTGTTTGTCAGCCGGAAAAATAGTGTGATAGTGTGCTTGTAAAAATTTGTTTAGGATATTTATGACAAGAAGGTAGTAAGTTTTTTCTTATAGACAGCAAATGGAGGGAGTTTATTTATGAAAAAATTAATGACAAGAGTTTTAGTAATATGTTGTTTTATGAACGTGATAATTTTGGGGGGATGTTCATCTTTCGAACCTACAAAATTGACACTTGAAATAGTAAAGGAACTTGCTAAAAAAGGAGAAGATTTAACTTGGAATGATTTTGAACAATATAATTATGAAGATATTGGTTCTGGGTTGTATATTTATCATTATAACATTGACGAAAATTATTGTCTGATGATTGGTGGTGGAGATATTCAGTCTGCTCCTATGTATATACGACTGGTTAGTAAACCAAATGATAGTCAATTTATAGATGATGGAAAGTATATTGATATACGAACAGAAAATATAGATGATTTTATAAATGATCTAGAAAGTTAAAATTCGATAATAGTAAAAAATATACTTTACAAAATCGAAGAAATATCAGATTCGAAAAACGTAAATGTCTTTATTTCTTTATTATTTTCTGTCTGGTAGAAACAGTAGGAATCCAAAGAAAGGTCTACGTTGGGGCATTATTTCCCGTCGGCACTTAGGTGCTGTATTTTAGCACCTTATGTGTCCGCTACGAGGAAATACTAAGTGCGAACGGCCCCAGAGTGGACCTTTCTTTGGATTCCTGCGTCCTCCCAGCATCCCCCTTTTTTTCTTATAAGATCCAAAATCAACCAAAAATCTTCTGGAAACATCTGGAAAAATCAAATAAAAATAAAGGTTTTGTAGGAAACTGACGAAAAATTTCTTGCAAGTTTTGCAGTTTTGCTATAATATATATAATAGACAAATTGACGAAACAGGATATACAGAGTGAAGAAGCAGGGAGTGTGGATAACCATGATTTCAAACCAGATACTTCAGAGTACCCTTGACGGTCTGAAGGCAATAGCAGGAATTGATTTATGTATCAGTGATACCGAGGGGATTGTATTAGCAACAACGTTTTCAGAAACAGAAGATAATCAAAATGCAGTTTTGACATTTGCAGAATCACCTGCAGACAGTCAGGTAATTCAGGGCTGCCAGTTTTTTAAAGTATTTGATGACCATCAGTTAGAGTATGTATTACTGGCAAAAGGAACTACAAATGATGCATATATGGTAGGAAAAATGGCTTCTTTTCAGATTCAGAATCTGCTGGTAGCCTATAAAGAGCGGTTTGATAAAGATAATTTTATTAAAAATCTTTTATTGGACAATCTTCTTTTAGTAGATATCTATAATCGTGCCAAAAAACTTCATATTGAAACCGATGTACGCAGGGCAGTTTTTTTGATTGAAACGAGAACGGAGAAAGACAATAATGCTTTGGAAACGGTAAGAAGTCTGTTTGCTATCAAGACAAAGGATTTTATTACGGCTGTAGATGAAAAAAATATTATTTTGGTAAAAGAGCTGAAACTTTCAGATGGTTATGAAGATTTGGCAAAGACAGCAAAAGTAATTTTAGATATGCTGAATACAGAGGCAATGAGCAAAGTTCATGTTGCTTATGGTACGATTGTAAATGAAATTAAAGAAGTGTCCCGTTCTTATAAAGAGGCAAAGATGGCATTGGATGTTGGAAAGATTTTTTATAGTGCGAAAAATGTCATTGCCTATAATAATTTAGGGATTGGCAGATTGATTTATCAGCTTCCGATTCCTCTTTGTAAGATGTTTATTCGGGAGATTTTTGACGGAAAGTCGCCGGATGAATTTGACGAGGAAACTCTGTCTACTGTAAATAAGTTTTTTGAAAATAATTTGAATGTATCAGAAACCTCCAGACAGTTGTACATTCATAGAAATACACTAGTTTATCGATTGGACAAACTGCAAAAAAGCACTGGTCTGGATTTACGTGTATTCGAAGATGCCATTACATTCAAGATTGCCTTGATGGTAGTAAAGTATATGAAATATATGGAATCATTGGATTACTAAAGGGTGTAAGTGGGTGTCGCTATATATGGGGGAAGGGTATTTCTCTATATATAGTGGCATTTGTTTTTGGGAAGGAATAGATAGATGATTGTATTTGAGAATGTAAGTAAGACTTATGAAACAGGAAATCCTGCTTTAAACGGAATCAATCTTCGAATCAATGAAGGAGAGTTTGTCTTTGTGGTAGGGAACAGCGGTTCGGGAAAATCTACTTTGATTCGGCTGATTTTAAGGGAGTTAGAACCGACAGAGGGAAAGATTTATGTCAATAATAAACAGTTAAATCGAATGAGAAGAGGACAGATTGCCCGATATAGAAGAGAATTAGGGGTGGTGTTTCAGGATTTTAGGTTATTGAAAGATCGAAATGTTTATGAAAATGTGGCATTTGCTCAGCGTGTAATTGGAACTCCTGCAAGAATTATCCGAAGAAGTGTGCCAAATATGTTGTCTATGGTGGGACTTGCCGAAAAGTATAAATCCTATCCCAAACAGTTATCCGGCGGAGAGCAGCAGCGAGTAGCACTGGCAAGAGCATTAGTAAATAGTCCGAAGATTCTTCTTGCAGATGAGCCGACAGGAAATTTAGATCCGAAAAATTCTTGGGAGATTATGCATTTATTGGAGGAAGTCAATCAAAAGGGGACAACGGTATTAGTAGTAACCCATAATCAAGAGATTGTGGATAAAATGAAAAAACGGGTAATTACCATGCATAAAGGAGTAGTTACCAGTGATGAAAAAACAGGCGGATATCTCCATTGGCAGAATGGATAAGATAAAAAAAGGGGGATAGAAAGAGAACAGGATATTTTTACGGAAAGGGAACGATAAGATTGAATACCATTTTCTATTGTTTAAAACAGGGAATTAAAAATATATTTCGAAATAAATTATTTACGTTGGCATCGGTTAGTACAATGGCAGCTTGTATTTTTTTGTTTGGATTGTTTTTTGCGATTGTAAGCAATGTACAGTATATTGTAAAACATGTGGAAACCAATATCTGCGTTACTGTATTTTTTGAGAAAAGCACGCCAGAAGATCGAATTCAGGAGATTGGGCAGGAGGTAAAAAAAAGAGCAGAAGTAGCGGATATTCAGTTTACTTCAGCAGAAGAAGCATGGGAAACGTTTAAGGTAGATTATTTTAAAGGAAGAGAAGAGGCAGCAAAGGCATTTTCTGGAGATAATCCGCTGGCAAATTCGGCTTCTTATACGATTTATTTAAATGATGCTTCTATGCAGAGCGCACTTGTCACTTATCTAGAGCAGATGGAAGATGTCAGGGAGGTAAAAAAGTCAGACTTTACAGCAAGCAGTTTTTCCAATTTTAGTTTGCTGCTGGGTTATGTATCGGCGGCAATTATTATTATTCTTCTTGCAGTAGCCGTGTTTTTAATTGGAAATACCGTTTCTGTAGGTATTACGGTTAGGCGGGAAGAGATTTCCATTATGAAATTAATCGGTGCAACAGACTTTTTTGTAAAAGCTCCGTTTTTGGTAGAAGGAATTTTAATTGGTGTAATTGGAGCGGCAATACCTTTGGTTATTATTTATTTTGCTTATGAAAAGGTAGTAACTTATATTTTAGATCAGTTTAGTATTCTTGGAAATATTATTGTATTTTTACCGGCAGAGGATATCTTCCGGCATCTGTTTCCGGTGGGATTAGTATTAGGGGTTGGTATTGGATATTTAGGAAGCAGCATGACAATCAGAAAGCATCTGCGGGTATAAGAAAATAGGGACATAGTCAAAAGGCAGGAAAGGAAACAGAGTATACAGGATGGGAAAGGTGAGTATAATAAAAACGAGTATAAAGAAAAATAAGAAAAAATTTAGTTGGAAGTTAGTTGTATTTTTTATTGTTCTTTCTATGACAATTCCAGTACAGGCATCTTCTACAAAAGATAAGATTGGAGATGTAAAGGATCAGCAGGAACAGTCTAAACAGCGAAAAGAGCAGGTACAGAGTAAAATTCGGGAATTAGAGGTTTATAAAGCAGATGCAATTTCTTATATTCAAAAGATGGATGCAGAATTGGCAGATGTAGAAGGAAGGTTAGAGGATCTGGGCAATCAGCAGACCATAAAAGAACAAGAGATTGCGGAAACTGAAATTGAACTAGATGATGCGAAAAAGACAGAACGGGAACAGTATGAGTCGATGAAGCTGCGGATTCAGTATATGTATGAAAACGGAAATGAATCTTACTTAGAAATGTTGTTGGGTGCAGAGAGTTTTGCAGATTTATTGAATAAATCAGAGTATATTACACAGATAACAACTTATGATCGGGATATGCTGGATGTATACCAGCAAACGATACAAAATGTAGAAGAAAAAGAGGCACAGTTAGAGCAGGAAAACAGAGAATTAACACAGTTAATTCAAGAAAGTGAAGCAGAGAAGGAAAATCTGCAGAGTTTGATTGACGCAAAAGCAGTTGTGCTTGCTGGTTATGAGGCAGATATTGAAAGCGGAGAAGCAGAGGTTTCTGTATTGGAAGCGGATATGGCAAAGTTAGATGCAGAACTGGCAGAATTAGAAGCACAGTTAAAACGAGAAGAGGAAGAGGCAAGAAGAAAAGCGGAAGAGGAAAAACGGGCAGCGGCAGCAAAACGCACCTATGATGGAGGAAGTTTAGGTTTTCCTATGGCTTGGTATTATCGAAAGACTTCTGATTTTGGGTATCGCAATCATCCGATTTTCGGACAGGTTTTGCAGCATAATGGAGTAGATTTAAGTGCAGATACTGGTACGGCGATTTATGCCGCTTATAAAGGAACAGTTGTGGTTTCCACTTATAATTCTTCTGCCGGAAATTATATTATGATTGACCATGGAAGCGGACTGATGACAGTTTATATGCATTGTTCGAAACTGTTGGTTAGTGTGGGAGAAACGGTCAGCAAAGGGCAGACGATTGGACTGGTGGGTTCAACCGGAAATTCCACCGGACCACATCTTCACTTTAGTGTGCGGTTAAATGGATCTTATGTCGATCCAAAGCCTTATATTGGGTTAAATTAAGAAAGAATAAGGGAAAGGTATGGTGTAACAGAATGAATGAAAAGAAAAATTATCAGAGGGGGATGCTTACCGGAATTGCAGGCGGAATTTTGGGATGTTTGATTGTAGTTTCGCTTTTAATCGTAGCAGGAGTCAATATTTTTGCTGCAAATAACGGACATATTATATTTGGAACAGAAGAGCTGCCTTCAGAAGAAGCAACACAGGAGAGTACAACAGAACCAGAAGAAGAAGGGGTTTTGACAGCAGAATTTTTAAAGAAAGTAGACCGGATTTATAAGGATATGCAGTCCTATTTTCTATATGAAATTGACGAACAGGCACTTCGGGACGGGATGTTAGACGGAATGTTAAATGCACTTGGCGATCCTTATTCCTGTTATTATAATGAAAAAGAACTGGTCAGTATGATGGAAACGACACAGGGTGAGTACGTCGGAATCGGTGTTTCGGTTTCTCAAAATATTACTACTGGATTGATTACGATTGTAAAGCCTTATAAGGGTGCACCGGGAGCAGAAGCAGGTCTTTTGCCCGGAGATATATTGTATAAAGTAAACGATCAGGAAATTGCTTCAATGGAGCTGGATGCTGTAGTAGGCTTGATTCGAGGAGAAGAAGGATCAAAAGTAAAAGTAACAGTCTATCGGGAAAGTGAAGGAGACTATTTGGACTTTGAAGTAGAACGCCGAACAGTGGAAATTCCTACTGTAGAATATGAAATGTTAGACAATCAGATTGGATATATTGCCGTATCTGCTTTTGAAGGCAATACAGACGAGCAGTTTGAAGCAGCTATGCAAGATTTGACTAACCAAGGAATGAAAGGGTTAATGATTGATTTACGTGACAACGGCGGCGGATTATTGGATACGGTAGTAAATATGTTAGATTATGTACTGCCGGAAGGTTTGATTTTTTACGTAAAAGATAAATATGAAAATATCGGAGGAGAGATGTATTCCACTTCCGAATGTCATTTGGATGTACCGTTGGTTGTACTGGTAAATGAAAACAGTGCCAGTGCATCGGAGGTTTTTGCCGGAAATATTCAGGATTTCGGAGTCGGAAAGCTGGTGGGAACGACTACATTTGGAAAGGGTATTATGCAGTCAATGTATTATGAGGATTCTCGATACAGTACAGCAATTAAACTTACAGTAGCAGACTATTATATTCATTCTGGGCGAAATATCCATAAAATCGGAATTACTCCTGATGTGGAAGTCGAATTAGAGGAAGAACTGAAAAAATTGCTGACAATTCCTCATGAACAGGATAATCAACTTCAGGCAGGAATAGAAACCTTAATGGAAAGTATAAAATAATGGGCAGGGGGACACAGGACGCCAAAATTCAAAGGTAGGTCTACTCCGAGCCCGCTTTCGCTTAGCATTTCCTCGTAGCGGGCACATAAGGTGCTAAAATACAGCACCTAAGTGCCGACGGGAAATGATGACCCTGCGTAGACCTACCTTTGAATTTTGGCTGTGTACTCCAGACGGAAGAAATACAACAAATAGTAAGATATTCGCTGTAGTGTTAAGTACTGACGGGAGATGATGATCTTGTGTAGAGCTATCTTTGAATTTTGTCTGTGTACTTTAGACGAAAGATAGTAAAGTCTGGCATTAATCGTGTGGGTATGGATACTGTTATAGAATATAGGAGTGAGATTTGAAAAAAAGTCTACCGCAATCCCACTGGCTTTAGACGGTGGGTTAAGGTAGACAAAATTAATGGTTTGAGTTATACATATGTTATGGAAACATGAAAATCTAAAAACAGACACAAATATTTGTTACAATATCACATAATTTTTGTATGTAAATATAGAAAGAAATTACTTATATCAAAAGAAATATCGGAAGATATAAAACAGTTTTCTTATGAGATATGCCAAAAACATCCTGTAATTATCAAATATATGGAAACCGACAAAGACCCTATTCCTTATATGATAGAAACAGAACCAGCAATGTCTGTCAGTAAAATTGTAAATCGGATGAAAAGCTATACAACATATCCTATTTGGAAAAGATATCCGAATTATCTTCGAAAATATTTTTGGAAAGAACGCACTTTTTGGACAGATGGATATTTTGCTTGCAGCATAGGGAATGTTTCGGAAGATATATGAAAGAAATACATAGAAAATCAAGGATAGAAAGGCAGTGACAGCCAATGTTAAAAGCATATAAATACAGAATATATCCAAATAAGGAACAAAAAACACAAATAGCAAAAACATTCGGCTGCTGTTGCTTTGTGTACAATAAAACATTGGCATACCGAAAAGAAATTTATGAAAAAGAGAAGAAATCCATCAGTAAAACAGACTGTAATAATTATTGCAACCGAGAATTAAAAAAAGAATATGAATGGCTGAAAGAAGCGGATAAGTTTGCTCTTACCAATGCTATTTATCATATGGACTCTGCGTATCAAAAGTTTTTTAAAGAAAACGCAGGATATCCAAAATTTAAAAGTAAACATAACCGTCATAAATCTTATACAACAAATTTTACAAACGGAAATATATCCGTGAATTTTACTGACAAAAAGATAAAGCTTCCCAAATTAAAAGATGTAAAAGCAAAATTACATCGTGAGTTTGAGGGACAGATAAAATCAGCAACCGTTTCACAAGTACCAAGTGGTAAATATTATGTATCTGTTTTAGTGGAAACCGATCATAAAATATTGCCACATACCGATAAAAAGATAGGTTTGGATTTCGGTATGAAAGATTTGTGTACCGCATCAAACGGGAAAAAATATAAAAACCCAAAAACAATAAAAAGATATGAGAAAAAACTTGCTAAACTTCAAAGACAGTTAGCCCATAAAGAAAAAAGGAGCAATAATTATTATAAAAAGAAAAAGCAGATAGCATTATGCTATGAAAAAATAACAAATATTAGAAAAAATAATCTACATAAGTTTTCTCATAAAATTATCAGCGAAAACCAAGTGATAGTTACAGAAAACCTACCGATAAAAAATATGATAAAAAATCATCATTTGGCAAAATCTATAATAGATGCATCATGGTATGAATTAACAAGGCAGTTAGAATATAAGGCAAGATGGAACAAGCGGAAATATATCAAAGTAAATACATTTTATGCCAGCAGCCAGTTGTGTTCGGATTGCGGATATCAAAACAAGGATATAAAGGATTTATCCATAAGAAAATGGAAATGTCCTATTTGCGGAATCTATCATGACAGAGATATAAATGCGGCAAAGAATATTTTAGCAGAAGGATTACGGCAAATTACGCAAAATAATAGAAGAGTAGGGACGGTTCAGCCCGAATTAACGCCTGTGGAGATAGTAGGTTACGAGGTCTGCGAAGCAGGAAGCCCATTGGCTTTAGACAATGGGTAGTTCACAGGGGACAATTATTTTTTAGTGTGATAGGAAAGAAAAGTATATGTAGAATTGGAGGTATAAGATGCAGATATCAGGAGCAGAGTTATTTGTAAAAGCATTAAAGGCGGAACAGGTAGATACCTTATTTGCCTATCCCGGGGGACAGGCGATTGATTTGTTTAATGCTTTATATGGAGAAACAGAAATTGATGTAGTTTTGCCTCGTCATGAGCAGGGATTGGTTCATGCTGCAGACGGGTATGCACGTTCGACCGGAAAGGTGGGAGTCTGTCTTGTAACAAGCGGACCGGGTGCTACGAATTTAGTAACCGGGATTGCAACGGCAAATTATGACAGTGTGCCTTTGGTTTGTTTTACGGGGCAAGTGCCTACCAATCTGATAGGAAATGATGCATTTCAGGAAGTGGATATTGTTGGAATTACAAGATCTATCTGTAAGTATGTAGTGACAGTGCGTAAAAGAGAGGAATTAGGAACGGTGATTAAAAAGGCTTTTTATATTGCACGTTCTGGAAAGCCCGGAGTGGTTTTGGTGGATTTGCCAAAGGATGTACAGAGAGCAATGGGAAGTGATGAATACCCGGAAAAAGTAGAGATTCGGGGTTATAAGCCAAATACTGCTGTTCATATCGGGCAGATTAAAAAGGCATTGGAAACACTGAAACGGGCAAAAAAACCGCTCTTTTTGGTAGGGGGAGGAGTAAATATTGCTCATGCAGGGCAGGAGATGACACAGCTTGCTGAATTGACAGGTGTTCCTGTAGTAACTACAATTATGGGAAAGGGAGCAATTCCAACTACACATGAGCTTTATATTGGAAATATTGGGATTCATGGCAGTTATGCTGCGAATTCTGCAATCAGTGAATGTGATGTACTGTTTTCGATTGGTACACGGTTTAATGATCGGATTACAGGGAAATTGGGTACATTTGCGGAACATGCAACAATTATTCATATTGATATTGATACGGCCTCTATTTCTAGAAATATTGTAGTGGATATTCCGATTGTTGCTGATGCGAAAAATGCAATTGTGGCTTTATTGGAAAAAGCTGTTCCTCTGCATTTAAAAGAGTGGAGAGCACGAATTGGTGAATGGAAAGTGCAGCATCCTTTGAGGATGAAAAAAGAGGTGTTGACACCACAGCAGATTATGGAAGCGATTAATGATACATTTGAGGAAGCGATAATTACAACGGATGTAGGGCAGAATCAACTTTGGGCAACACAGTTTTTGGAATTGAACGGAAAAAAGCAGCTTCTGACATCAGGCGGACTGGGTACAATGGGGTATGGGCTTCCGGCAGCGATTGGAGCAAAATTAGGAAATCCGAAAAAGCATGTGATTGCAATATCAGGAGATGGCGGTATGCAGATGAATATTCAGGAAATGGCTACAGCAGTAGTCTATGAACTGCCGGTTATTATCTGTGTATTGAATAATGGATATTTGGGAAATGTGCGGCAGTGGCAGGAAATGTTTTATCAAAAGCGTTATGTATCTACTTGTCTGCGTTATCGCAGAAGCTGTGCTGCGATATGCAATTCGCCTACCGGAGAGTGCCCGGAGTATACACCGGATTTTGTGAAATTGGCGGAAAGCTATGGAGCAAAAGGAATTCGGGTAACAAAGGCAGAGGAGATAGAGGCGGCTTTTCAAGAGGCGTTAAAAAATACAAAAGCACCTACAATAATTGAATTTATTATTGAGCGGGAAGTGAATGTTATGCCGATTGTAGCACCCGGAAATCCGCTGAGCAGTATGGTTCTAGAAAGTGAGGAAGATGCGGTATGAGTATAAAAAAGAGATGGATTAGTCTGTTTGTGGAAAATGATGTTGGTGTGCTTGCCCGAATATCGGGACTGTTTTCGGGAAAGTCTTATAATTTAAATAGCCTTACGGTAGGGACAACAGAGGATGAAACCGTTTCCCGTATGACTATTAGTCTGACCAGTGATGATAAGACATTTGAGCAGGTAAAAAAACAGTTAAACCGCAGTGTGGAAGTAATTAAAGTAATTGATTTTACAGATGTGCCGATTCATTTAAAGGAATTGATGTTTATTAAAGTGAATCATTGTACGGAAAAGGATAAACAGGAGATTTTTCGAATTTCACAGGTTTTTGGGGTAAAAGTGATTGACTATAATCCGACAACGGCTTTAATTGAAAGCGTGCAGACGGAAAAGCGAAATAATGAGTTAGTGGCGATGCTTTCTTCTGCTTTTTTAAATCGGATTGAGATTGTACGAGGCGGAAGTGTGGCGATTGAAGCGATTAGTCTTTCAGAGCGATAGAGAAAGGACTTTGATATAAATGTCGGATTTTAGAAGATGACTTTTTGGGTTTTCTTTCTGAAATCTGACAGTTTTCTCCGCCAAACGATTGATTTTCTAAATAGAAGGAGGAAATGTTTATGAGAAAAGAGTCTGCCCTGCCACCATTAGGTGCTGTCTATAGTATGTATATAAAAGAATTAAAGCGATATGGTGCATATCAAATTTTACATTCTGATTCGGAGGAAATCTGTTATCTTGTATTGGATTATCTAGAAGAAGTTCCTCCTGATCCAAAGTATATCACTTCTTTTCAGCCATTTTATCAAGAGCGTTATCAATATTATCATCAATTAGAGATCTGTCAGATTCCGAATAGAAAAGTTCCCAAAGATTATCTGTTTATTGGAGTTTATCCGCTTGCTGCCAAAAAGGAATGTACTTGTTTTAGTGAAAGGTGGAAAGACGGAAAAGAATATATTTATGAAATGGAGTGGCAGACTGCTGATCCAAAACAAAGAGCCGCTTATAAAAAGTATTGCGGCAGCAAAGAATTAGTAAAGGTAGGAAAGCAGTATTTTAAGAAAAATTTAAATGGGATGAAAACCGAATTATACCAGATAGCAGGAAAAGAATTTTCTATAGAACAGTTTCCTTGTATTACTTTTGTAGAAGTAAAGGGGAAGCAGAAGGGACTGTTAAAATGTTTGGAATATGCAGATTTAATACATACCTTGCGCTGGTGGTCACCTCAGATAAAAGTTTTGGATCTTAGAAAGACAGCTATACGTTGTTTAGAAATAGATGCAGACGGAGTGGAAAAGATTTATTTATCTAAAAAGATAAGACGAGTAGAACTATATGGAACAATCAGTCCATGTCTTCAGATTTTGGGTGAGCCAAAAGAATATGATCTTTTTTTATCGGTAACATGGCAGCCAAATGGGATTTTTTCTTATGGATTAGAACATGTGGGGGAACTGCGGATTTTAAACAGTAAAGAGCTGGATTTAAAAGCAGTGCTGCCTTTTTTTAAAAATCTTACTTCTCTATCTTTACAGGGGTATCCGGGTTGGTTAAGCGGATGGGATCAATTAGAGATACTTTCTAAATTAGAAGAGTTAGAAATAAAGGATTTATTTGGATATACAGCGGCAGATACAGAAGTTTTAGAACAGATTCCCAAATTAAAGCGGCTGTATCTTTCCGGTATTCCAGATGAAGTGGGACAGTCGATTTGCAGAAAATGGAAGGGAAAATTGGATTTGTTAGAGATGAGTCGGCTTCGCTCGGAAAGCTGGCAGAAGGAGAATCTGGAAAATCCATTTCAGCATTGGGATGAAAATAAAAAAATTCCAACCGATGCAGTGAAAAAGGCAGCAAAACAGTATAAAAAAACAAAGCAGATATTTAAACAGGCTTTTGAGAGAGAAAGGGTTATTTTAGCGGTAAGGGAGTATGCTGCTCGTTTTAATCGTTTAAATCATCGCTATGCAGAATTTATTGAAACAGAGCAAAAAGCAGATATTTTTTCTGCTTTGAAACGGATTTATCGGGAAACTTTTATGGAGGAAAGGGGATTAATCGGGATAGAGGAAATAACAGAATTACTGGACGGGGAGAGGGAGAATTGGTAATTTATATGAGAATAAGGTTAATAGAAGCCCTTTTTTTGCCGATGTAAAAAGAAAGAAGATTGTGCGGCAAAGAAAGGGGCGGAGTAGAATGGCTGGTGAAATTAGTGCTGGAATGGGGATGAGTGGTTTAGGAAATGCTGCTGTAAGCATAAGGGGACGTTCTGATTTAGATAAAAAGCGGGTGAAATCAAAAAAAGAGCAAAAGAAAAAGCAGTTAAATTATAATCCAAGAGAGATTTCTTCTCAGATTTTGCGGTCGGTGAAATCAGGAACGGCTGCTATTGTTTTGGTTCGGGCAAAGGTGAAAGTGGGGTCTTTGAAGAAGTGTCTTGGAACAGGACAGTATAATGACAGAGAGGTTTTGGCAGCAGTAGCTCATGCACAGAGGATGGTAGGATGTGCAAAAATGAAATTAAATCATCTAAAAGAAGAGGAAGAAGAAGGACGCAGCAACGAAAAAGAAAAGACAAGTAATCGGCAGCAGAAAAAGAATGAGATAAAACGCAGGGTAAGTCAAAAGGAGCGGGAATTAGAAAATAAGATTGCACAGGAAAAGATGCAGCAGATTCGGAAAGAAAAGACAAATCAGAGGGAGTATCTTCGGAAAAAGAAGATGCATCGAAATAAAGAACTTTCTAAGATTCAGGAAGCGGATATGAAATATTTGAAAGAGAAGTCAGAGGGATCGGATTCTTCTCAGGCGGATCAGAGCGGTGTTAGTTTGGAATTGAGTATGTCTGCTATGGGCTTGCAGGAGCTTCAGCTTAGCGAACATGCAATAGAGTTGATGGAGCAGCAGTTAGAGCAGGAGATTGCTATGCAGGTACAGGCAGAAGGAGGTATGTCGGCTTCTTTGGATTATTCTGGAACGAGTATGGGGAGCGGGCAGGATTTTAGTGGGAGTGTTGTTTCGGAGGCTTCGTTTGATGTTAGTATTTAGTGCTGTAGGGAATGTTTATCGGATGGAGGACGCCGAAAGTGAAATGGAGTTCTATTCATGGTTTAATTCGGATGGAGGACGCTGAAAGTGGAATGGAGTTCTATTCCGGGCCCGCTTGCGCTTAGCATTTCCTCGTAGCGGACACATAAGACGCTAAAATACAGCGTCTAAGTGCCGACGGGAAATGATGACCCTGCATAGAACTCCATTCCACTTTCGGCTGTGTATTCCGGGAGAAAAAAATGTAATTAAGTAGTAAAATGCTTGCTGTAGTGTTTGCAACTTGCATCTGTTAGATACTTTTTAGGAATTTATAATTTATTATAGAAAGAAGGGATTTGTATGTCAATTACAATTCAGGCAAATGGACAGGGACGTGTAAATCAAAATGCGGCACGGTCAAATGGTTTAGAAAATGAGGAAGTAAAGAAACAGGGCAGAGGACAGAAGAAAAAGGAATCAGCGAAAAATATTTTTGCAGGGGATTTGAATTTGGTGGAAGATCCGATTGCAAAGAAAAGAAAAGAAGCTCAGCAGAAGGCGTTGAAGATAGTACAGGAAGCTTGGGGAAGAGATCGGGATGTGGAGAATAGTATTCAGGAGAGAAGAGATAGTTATAATAAAATGGAGAAGTTGAGAGAAGAAGCGCAGAGTGTGGTGAAAGATCTGGAGGGGAATAAAGCTGCTTTGCGGGAAGAATATAGTATTGATATGGATTCTAAGGAACAAAAGGATTTAGAGCTTCTTGAAAGGGATCAGAATAGAAGATCAGGATTAGAAGAGAATTTTACGGAAGAAGAAGAGAAGCGGTTAGGGGAACTGATGACAGAGCCTCGAACAGAATATCAGGAGAGAGCATTAGAGATTAATAAACAGGAGATTAAGTTTAAAAAGGATATTCAGTCTGCTGAAAATGGGATGAGAACGGAGTTGGCTAATATTCGCAGTATTGAGTTGGAAAAATTAAAGTCAGATCCTATGGTGGATGCACAAAAATCGGCAGAAAAGATTTTAGAGGCAGCTAGTAAAGAAATTGCTGGTATGCTGAAAGATGAAGCAGTGGATCATATTGACGAAGAGTTAGAGAAGAAGGAGGAAGAGGCAAAAGAAGAGGCAGAGAAGAAAGAAGAGAAAGAGGAACGGCAGGAGGAGATAGAAGTAAAACGGGCGATACAGGAGGCTTTGATTGCAAAGACAAAGGAGTCTGTAGAGGAGGCGGAAGCGGCACAGAAGAAACGGGATATGCCGGATGTTTCTATAGAAGAAACGATTGAGTTATCAAAGCCAAATGCACAGACACAGGATGTACAAAAGAAGTTGAATGATCTTAAGAGTAGTATGAATGTACTTGAAGCGGATTTAAAAGGGATTCAGATAGATGAGGGAGTTTAGATTTTCTTTTTATAACAGAGGTTTTTTTGGGGGAGGATGCTAAAATCCAAAGGAAGGTCTGTTCCGAGCCCGCTCTCGCTTAGCATTTTCTATTTTCTCATAGCGGACACTAAGACGCTAAAACACAGCAACACAACGTCTTAGTGCCGACGGGAAATGATGACCCTGCACAGACCTTCCTTTGGATTTTGGCTACGTACTTCCGCTAGAAATAAAAATCAAGCCACTTTTTATGAGTAATTAGATTAATTTTTTCTGTGTTTCTTTTGTTCTTTTTACTTGATAATATTGTAATCCAATAACTAAAATTAAAATGCAAATCAAAATTGTGCAGATCAAAAATTTTTTTAATAGCATAGCTTTCTTCGTATAAGCAGTCTGTGCAAATCAGAAATTTGATAGAAATATGTGTTTTGCTAGAGGTACAAATCGTAATTGATAATGGGACATAGTATGTCTCATTTTTATTTATAAGGGTATTGCTCGTTTTGTGTCCTGTAAATTTGATGTATTATGGTGTATTTTGTTCTTGAAAGGAGGTTGAAAGTTAATGAATCAAATAAAAATCGGAGATTTTATTAGAGAGCTCCGTAAGGAAAAAGGACTCACACAAGAACAACTAGCGGAACAATTTAACGTAAGTAGAAGAACTGTTTCAAGGTGGGAAACGGGAAGCAATCTCCCCGAGTTGGACATTCTTATCGAAATGGCTGATTATTATGGAGTTGAACTTCGAGCGTTGTTAAACGGAGAAAGGAAAAGTGAAGATATGGATAAAGAATTAGAAGAAACGGTATTAAAGGTTGCTGAGTATAGTAATGAAGATAAACTGAAAGTTACAAAGCGGATGCATTTATTATTTATTGGTGGAATGATTGCTGCCATACTATATCTGATTTTAGTTTTTACAGATCGTGCAGATAATTTTTGGGGTGGACTATGTTCGGGGATTCAGTTTGGAATGATGATTGTGGGTGTTATTATGACCAGCAAACATGCAGCTAAAATCAGAGCATATAAAATGCGGATTTTGAATAAGCGATAAAATTACTGTTTTATATTGGAGGTTTTTTAATAAAAGTTATGCTCGTCTTGCAGTTGCTGGATGAGCATTTTTTTGAGAGAATATTTGATGTTGGCTTAGAAAGAATTCTTATTGAGAAAAATTATGCTTGCAATATACCCCTATAGGGTATATAATAAAAAAAGAAAGGGAG
The DNA here is from genome assembly GCA_910585855.1 of uncultured Lachnospiraceae bacterium. GTDB lineage: Bacteria > Bacillota > Clostridia > Lachnospirales > Lachnospiraceae > MGBC114844. The sequence continues at coordinate 20,405 of CAJUGZ010000013.1, forward strand.
GGAATGTGGATGGAAGAAATGGAAGAGGTTTGTTGTTCGCATAAAGTAAAAGAACGATCGGAAAAGGAGTATAAGGATTTGATCCATCGATTAAATCGGATTGAGGGGCAAATACGTGGAATTAAAGGAATGGTAGAAAGAGATGTTTATTGTACGGATATTTTGGTACAGGTGGCAGCAGTCAATGCGGCTTTGAATAGTTTCAATAGGGAGCTGCTTGCAAATCATATACGAACTTGTGTGATAAAAGATATTAAAGAGGGGCATGAAGAAACGGTGGAAGAGCTGCTTGTGACATTGAAGAAATTGCTGAAGTAGTGGGAGGGATGCCGGAATTTGAAGGGAGGTCTGCGCAGGGTCATCATTTCCCGTCGGCACTTGGGTGCTGTATTTTAGCACCTTAGTGTCCGCTACGAGGAAATGCTAAGCGAGAGCGGGCCCGGAGCGGACTTCCCTTCAGATTCCGGCTGTATATTCCAGAAGATGAACAGTAGAGGGGCGTATTTTTTTATCTGATATTTGGTATGGAAATATGTGCTATTGTTATTTTTTTGGTATGAGGGAAAAGATAAAAAAGAGTGAAAATAAAACATAGAAAGGGAAGGAAAAAGCAATGGAACAGTATATAGTAACAGGGATGAGCTGTGCAGCCTGCAGTGCTCGTGTGGAAAAAGCAGTAGCAAAAGTGTCTGGGGTTACTTCCTGTTCGGTTAGTTTATTGACAAATTCAATGGGAGTGGAAGGGACGGCTTCTGCTCAGGAGATTATTCAGGCGGTGGAAGCGGCGGGTTATGGTGCAGCAAAGAAGGGTTTGGCAGCGGAAAAGAAAGACTCTGGTGTGGGCGAAGATCTGCTGAAAGATAAAGAAACGCCTTTGTTAAAGAAGAGGTTGTTTGCTTCTTTGGGGTTTTTGATTGTACTGATGTATTTTTCTATGGGGCATATGATGTGGGGATGGTCTGCTCCAGCTTTTTTGGCGGAAAATCATGTGGCAATGGGGCTTTTACAGCTTCTTTTAACGATTGCAGTGATGGTGATTAATCAAAAGTTTTTTATTAGCGGAATAAAGAGTTTGATTCATAAAGCGCCTAATATGGATACTTTGGTGGCATTGGGATCGGCGGCGGCTTTTATATATAGTACGTATGCTTTATTTGCTATGACAGATGCACAGGCAAAAGGGGATATGGCTGGTGTAATGGGGTATATGCATGAGTTCTATTTTGAGTCGGCAGCAATGATTTTGACTTTGATTACTGTAGGAAAGATGCTGGAGGCAAAATCAAAGGGACGTACAACGGATGCTTTAAAAAGTCTGATGAAGTTAGCACCGAAAACGGCTGTTATTTTGCGGGACGGGAAAGAAACGGAAGTATCGGTTGATGAGGTAAGAAAGGGAGATATTTTTGTTGTTCGTCCGGGAGAGAATATTCCTGTGGATGGATTGGTACTGGATGGAAATAGTGCGGTAAATGAAGCAGCTTTGACGGGAGAAAGTATTCCTGTGGATAAGGCAGCTGGGGATTTGGTTTCGGCAGCTACTGTAAATCAGTCTGGGTTTATTCGCTGTGAAGCAACAAGAGTAGGAGAGGATACGACACTTTCGCAGATTATTCAAATGGTCAGTGATGCTTCTGCAACGAAAGCACCGATTGCAAAAGTGGCGGATAAAGTTTCTGGTGTGTTTGTTCCGGCAGTAATTTTGATTGCTGCAGCAACGATTCTTATATGGCTTTTAGCTGGAAAAAGTATTGGATTTGCTTTGGCTAGAGGGATTTCTGTATTGGTAATTAGCTGTCCTTGTGCGTTGGGGCTTGCAACTCCGGTTGCTATTATGGTTGGAAATGGGATGGGAGCAAAAAATGGGATTTTGTTTAAGACGGCGGTTTCGTTGGAAGAAACCGGAAAGATGCAGATAGTGGCATTGGATAAGACAGGGACGATTACAAGTGGTGAACCGAAAGTAACAGATTTGATACCAGCAGAAGGAACTTCAAAAGAAGAACTGCTGTTTTTGGCTTATGCACTTGAGAAAAAAAGTGAACATCCTTTGGCAAAAGCGATTCTTTCTTATGCGAAAGAAAAAGGAGTAAAAGAGGCAGAGGTGACGGAGTTTCAGGCACTGCCTGGGAATGGACTTTCTGCTTTGTTAGATGGGATAGAAATTGCCGGAGGAAATGATAAATTTATCGGACATAGAGCAGGAATTTCTAAAGAAATAAAAAAACAGGCAGAACAACTGGCAGAAGAAGGAAAGACACCTTTATTTTTTGCAAAAGGGAGGAAACTTTCAGGGGTGATTGCGGTTGCGGATGTAATAAAGGAAGATAGTCCAAAGGCGGTACAGGAGTTAAAAAATATGGGACTATCGGTTGTGATGCTGACCGGGGATAATGAACGAACAGCGGCAGCAATCGGCAAGCAGGCGGGAGTGGATCAGGTAATTGCCGGGGTACTTCCAGAAGGAAAAGAAAGTGTGATTCGAAAGTTAAAAGAGCAGGGAAAGGTTGTTATGGTTGGGGATGGAATTAATGATGCGCCTGCTCTTACACGAGCCGATATAGGGATTGCGATTGGAGCTGGAACGGATATTGCAATGGATGCGGCGGATATTGTATTGATGAAGAGCAGTCTGAGGGATGTACCTGCAGCAATTCGGTTGAGCCGGGCTACGCTTCGGAATATTCATGAAAATTTATTCTGGGCGTTTTTCTATAATGTAATTGGGATTCCGCTGGCAGCGGGGCTGTGGATACCTGTATTTGGATGGCAGTTGAATCCTATGTTTGGAGCAGCGGCTATGAGCTTATCCAGTTTTTGTGTTGTAACAAATGCACTTCGGTTGAATTTGTTTGATATGCATAATGCTGGAAAAGATAAAAAAAGAAAGGAGTGTCAAAGACTTTCGATTGAGTTGGAGGCTGGTAAGGAAAGTTTGGGACAGAAAAGAATGGAGGACAAAATAATGAAGAAGACGATGAAAATTGAAGGAATGATGTGTGGGCATTGCGAGGCACGGGTAAAGAAGTGTTTGGAAGCGATTGAAGGTGTTTCGGAGGCTTTGGTTAGTCATGAAAATGGGACGGCTGTTGTTACTTTAGAAGGGGCGGTTTCGGATTCGGTGTTAAAAGAAGCAGTGGAAGCGCAGGATTATACGGTGGTTTCTGTTTCGGAAGGATAGTTAGCAATTCAGAATGGGACGCTCAAATCCAAAGGGAGGTCTGCTCCGGGTTCGCTTGTGCTTAGCATTTCCTATTTTCATAGCGGACATATAAGACGCTAAAAGACAGTAACATAACGTCTAAGTGCCGATGGGAAATGATGACCCTGTGCAGATCTCCCTTTGAATTTGGGCTGTGTATTTCTGGCAGGAAACAGTGTTTGGGTGGTGAAAGAACATCTTGTGGAATGAAATAGAGGTGAGAAAGAGTTTGGATAAAAGAGAAATCAGAGCAGTATATACAGAAGAAACCATTCGTGTCTATCAGGCATATTCAAAGCTAATTGCACAGGAGGCGGTTTTAAAGGGGACATTTGGAGAACATTTTAAAATGGATCGTATGACTTGGATAAAACCTTCTTTTTTATGGATGATGTATCGGTGCGGATGGGGAGAAAAGGAGAATCAGGAGGCAGTGCTTGCAGTCGACTTAAAACGCAGTGCTTTTGATGAAATCGTAAAAAATGCTGTTTTGTCGCATTATTGCAGTGATATGGGTATAACGAAGGATGAGTGGAAAGAACAGATAAAACAGTCGGATATACGCTGCCAATGGGATCCAGAACGGGATATTTATGGAAATGCATTGGAATATCGCTCCATTCAATTAGGGCTTCGTGGACAGGCAGTTTTTCATTATGTAAATGATTGGATTGTAAGGATAACAGATATTTCGGATTATGTGAAAGAATTGCGGGATAAAAAAAGAAATCATATGGATATTGCTTTGCTTTTGCCAAAGGAAAGGGTGTATCCGTATTAATTGGGGTAAGCGCATACCTATTAAGGTATGCGTTTCATTTTTTTATGCACACGCCGATGCAAAGGAAATATGCCATTGGAATGGCGCATCAGCGGTGCGGTGAGTAGGGAAAGCTTTCCCTACTCGATTCTTTTGTACAGGCATATATAAGGAAGATGGTATTATCATACCGTATTTTTTTGTATATTTCATTTAAAAATTGCTTGTATTTTGTCGAAATCTATGGAATAATCTTATGGAAGTGTTTAGGGAAAAAACTTTTGCAGTGATGGCTGAGTTTGGTTATTTATGAAAAAGGAGAAATTTATGGCAGTGCCGTTAAAACAGGGACGTTCTATTCGAGTAGAACATATAAAGAAACCGTCAGATTATGCAATGAGAACGACGGAGGCTTATACAGATTATTATGGAATTGGATATTTGATAAGCGGAGCAAGAAAAATGATTACGCCAAGCGGAATTTATTTTACACAGCCGGGGGATATAGGAATAGTTACTATGGGGATGTACCATCAGACTGTACCGTCTGCTTCGGATGAGAAAATATATGAGAGGTATGGGGTAAAGTTTGCTCCAAAAATGGTAGTGCGTTTAATTGAAACGATTGGAGAAGAAAAATTTCAGGAGTTTATGTCACATAATGGTTATCATCTAAAACAAGAATCCCAGAAAAAAGTAGAACAGATTTTTAAAGATATGTTTGAGGAATATGAGAATTATGATGATACTTCAGAATTAGTATTAGAGGGAATGTTAAATCATTTAATTATCTTGCTGATGAAGGAACGGATTTTGTATACTTCTTTTTGTATGAATATTGATGTACAAGATGATTTAATTATGCATGTATTGGAGTATTTGGATGTACATTATGCAGAGAATCCGACGATTGAAGAATTAGCAGAGATTTCTTGTCTTTCTCGTGCACAGTTTATGAAGCGGTTTAAAATGGCAGTGGGTTCTTCTTATAAGACGTATTTAAATTGTTATAAAGTCAGTTATGCACAATGTCTTCTTACAAAGACAAAGCAGCCGATTAGTGAGATTGCAGAGGAATTGGGATTTTGCAATGCAAATTATTTTTGTAATGTATTTAAGGAAATTTGCAGTGAAAGTCCGAGCGAATTTCGAAAAAGAAATCGGTTTTAAAATTTTAAAAATTTATTTCAACAGTTTTCCTGTTTCATACGTCTTATTAGTGAAGGCAGATGAGAGGAGAATCAAGAGAAGATGATTGAAGGATTGTACAGTACTTATTATAAAGAACTGCTTGGATGGTGCAAGAGTATGACACAGGATACACAGCAGGCGGAAGATCTGGTACAGGAAGCTTTTTTACGTGCTATGGATCATAGTATGCTGCTGGAAAATTTAAGAGAAAGACAAAGACGGGCATGGATGTATCGTACAATTAAAAATCTTTATATTGATAAAATCCGTCATACTTCCTTTGAAACTGTGGTAGAGGAGATACCGGAGGCGGCAGCAGAAACGGATAATTTTTATAAGATCAGTTATGAACAGGCAATTTTACAGCTGCCAAAAGAAGAACAGGAATTATTTGTTATGCAGTGTCAGGGATATGATTCCGCTGAATTGGGACGGATATTTGGAATACCGGCGGGTACGGTAAGATCAAAATTATCCTCTGCCAGAAAGAAATTAAGAGCTATCTTACAGGAGTAAAAAGAGAAAAAATCGGTTGGATGGTTCGGGCAGAAGACGTATAAAATTAGGAGGAATGAAAGATGGATGAAGAAATGAAAGCAAAAAAGAAGTTAATTGTAAATTGTGATATCTGTGATGCAAGAAAGGTAAAGGAAGAAGAACTGAAAAAGTTTGAGAAAATTTTAGTAAATGCAGACTATGTATTTGTAAACCAGCACAGTAAGCCGCTGCTTTATAATCTTCCGATTCAATGGAATATGGATGAAATGGTACAGTTAGAGGATGAAGAGGATATTGAAGTAAGTTATTATAACGGAGATTTTGAGATAAATGAGGCTGTACCATCTTCAGGGAAGCAGTTGCTTTATATTAACGGAAGGCTTCTTCTTCGACCGGGAGCAGAAAATGCAATGAAACATTTTATTCGTATTTATGTCAACGGGATGTTAAGCTGTCCAGAGAGTATGTCTGCTTTTGCCAGCCAGATTTCGGTAAATGGGTCAATCGAATATTATCCAGATGACTATAAGATATTAGGAAACAAATTTGTAATGGATCGCTATTTTCCGATTCGGGCAGAAGCGGGCGGAAAGTATTTTTCAAAAGAAATGGAAGTGACAGATTCCGCAATAGATATGACGCTATTAAGAGAAAAGGGTGTACATTTTAAAGCAAAGAAAGTATATGTGTTGGAAGAAAAACTGCAGGATTGTATGAAGTTATTTAATGAAGATGTTCAATTTTATGTGATACCAAGAGGATATTGTTTTGTAAAACAAGATGTTATATTCAATAACGAGCTTCTTTTAAAATATGGAAATCGAATTTACAGCAAAAGTAATTTTATGATTGAGGCAAAAAGCAGAGAGGCTTTGCAGCAGTTAGAGGGACTGCAGGTAAATGGAACATTGTATTTGCCGAAAGAACAGATGGAGGAACTGAAACAAAAAGATGTTTGTTATAAAGAGTTGGAATTTATAAAGGGAAATATAATTTTCGGAAAAAGTATGATTACTATTTATCCTGAAGCAATAGCGAAAGAAGAAATTAGTTTGGTTCAATGTGCAATGGTTCAGATTGATCCTGAGATTTCATCGGAAGAGATTTTAAAAAAGATATGTCTGATAAATTGTTCTGTAGTAAGATGCAGCCGGGAACAGAGGATGGCAGTGGAATCTGTAGGGCATAAAATAGCTTTGATTGAAAGTGGACAGGATAAGATAACAAAAGAGGTAATAGAAGAGGGGACACAGATTGTAAATACAGATCGGTATGTTTTATAGAGAAATAAAATCTACCATAATAGGAATTTTTGTTTTCTTCAGGGAGGACGCCAAAATCGAAAGGAAGGTCTACGCAGGGTCATCATTTCCCGTCGGCACTTAGGCGCTGTATTTTAGCGCCTTATGTGTCCGCTACGAGGAAATGCTAAGCGAAAGCGAGCCCGGAGTAGACCTTCCTTCTAAGTTCAGCGTTCCCTTCTTATTTGATTATGTTTGCTTTTACTCCCTCTGTATAAATAATAGGGTTGTTGGAACATTGAATGGTTTGCAGATTAGTTAGCTGAGAGAGTGGTGTTAGGTCGGTTACGTAATTATTGGTAATATCTAATTTTTGCAGTTTTTTAAGTTCTGCTGCAAAACGAATGTTGTCTAGTTCATTTCCGATTAAAGTAACTTCGGTTAAGTTTGGAAAGTTTTTTAATGTATCGCTGTAATCGGAAAGAGAATAGGTATTTTCCTGATTGCTTTGACCATATTCTGCATCATTTTTTGAATGGATTTTTAGAAATATGGTATTTTCGATTGTAAAAGTTTCTAAACTAGAATTTTCTGGCAGATTTTGAAAATTAAATCCAATGGAACAGTTTTTTAGAGTGAATTTTTTTAGATTTGGCAGTGCCAGTATGCCTTCTGCGTTGTCATAGATTCGGCAGTTATCAAATGTAAGCTGTTTTAGCTGGGAAAGCTGTTTTAATGGTTCTAATGTAATAAAATAGCCGGATAAATTGGAAATTTCTAAGTTTTCTAGTTCGGATAAATTTGTCAGTGCCAAGAGTTGTTCCCCGCTGCAGTACTCTAATCTTAGCGTTTGCAGATGAGAGGCTGTGGCAATGCTGCTGATATCATTGACTCCTCGAAGGATAAGTTTTGTCAACCCTTTCATATGAGAAAATGAAATTGGCGGGTAGCTATAGGGTAGTTCAAGCTGTAATGTAATGAGATTATCTAAAGTATCTAATACTTGATAGTCTTCTACTTTATAGATATGCCAGAGAGAAAGATGCTCTAGAGAGTCTGCACAGGAAGCGAGTGCATGAATCTGCAGCAAATTGGCATCTTTGACGGAAAAAGATGTTAGATTTGGCATTGTTTCTATAAAGCCGATGTCCTTTAGAGCAGCCGATTCAATAGAAAGTGTTTCTAATTTGTCTAGTTGGTATAGAGCCGAAAAATCTTCTGTTCGATCCCCGGATAATAGTTCTAAATTTTTTAGAGAGGGCAGTTGTTCCAGACCATTTAGTGTTTTTAGATTGCCTCCGTCTATAGACAGAGAAACCAGATTTTTAAACTGTTCGATCCCTTCTAAAGAAGTAAGAAAGAAATTGTCTTGAATACTTAATTTTGTAAGTTTTTCAGGAAAGGGCAGCATATCGGCAAGTTCCGCAGGAGTTTTGTCACATAAGATTTCCTGTAAATAAATAAGTCCGTTTAGATCATTCTTTTGGAGAAGCCCGGAATTGTCTTCTAGAATCAGACTTTTTAGTCCGATAAAGCAGGATAAATCTGCATAATCGTAATTTGGAATAACAGGGAAGGATATCGTATATTCCTGTTTATTATTAAGCTGGCAGGTAATCGTTTTAATATGGTTGTTGTCACGGTAAATATGGATAGATGTAATTTGTTCCAATTCCTCTGAAGTAATATCTGTGATATTTTTTTGAAATACCTGTTCTGCAAATTGAATAAAAAATTCGGATTTTGGGATGTTTGGTTTATAATCGGTATCCGAATTTGATTTTTCGTTTTCACTATATGTAGTATTTGGAACGGTAGATTTTGGAGTAGAACTTGTTTTTTGAACTTCAATAAATCCATAAATAATAGAACTAATAAAATATAAAATAATAATAATTCGAGTCCAAGAAATAGAAGGTCGATTTGTTTTTATTTTTCTTTGAGGGACAGCAGAGGTATGGTTGCTTTCATAGTCAAAGTGATTGGTGCTGTGAGAAGGAGTTTTTGTATCTGCATTTAAAGTATAGCCGCAGTGATGGCAAATAAAAACATTATTTTCTAATTTCATTTTTTCAGCACAGATAGGACAGCGCATTTTTTTCTTTTCCATAAAAAAGACCTCTTTTCAAGTTTTGAAATTCCCCCTGCTTAAAAGATTCGTTTGATCCGCAAATTTAATGAAAAAAATTATATTTATGGGTCAAATGAAGAACAAAAGCTGGGTTTTTTTAGGGTGTATTCTGGTAAATTTTATTATAGTATATCATATTTGTGAGATAAATTCACGTTATTTTTTTTATGCTTTAATAAGTCTTCCAAAATTGGAGAATGGAGGGAGAACGTCAGAGGATGCCAGAGGACGCTAGATTCGAAAACGGTGGGCAGCCTGCTGTTCCGGTTTCCAAAAAGTAAGAAGTTCTAAGACTTCTGCCTTTTCCTTTTCTCAACCAGACAGACCGGGGCGCAATTCGCCCTCATAGCAGCCGATACGAAACAGGTGTAAGGAAGGATGTTATCAGCCGTAAGACAGTTTCTTTTTTATCATCCGGGCTAAACACGCCCCTTTTTTTTCACACCCTGCATGGGAGCAGGATGTGAAAAAAATCTTAGATTTTCGAGCAGAAGTCCAAGAACTTCTAAC
>CAJUGZ010000014.1 GCA_910585855.1 uncultured Lachnospiraceae bacterium
TTTTGCATATCCTGCTTCCATGCAGGGTATGCAAAAAAAGGGGCGTGTTTAGCCTATGTACAGAGAAAGTTGCACGTTATGGTCGGTAAAATCGTTTCGTATGCCAACCACATTTCGGCTGCGGGCGAATTGCGCCCCGGTTCGTCCGGTTGGATGCACATGGAACAGAAGCCTTAGACTTTCTTATCATTCGGAGCGGAGCAAACAAAGGAAACGAGCAGCCCGCCTCTGGCGTCCGGCGTCCGATAAAATTCCTATCTGATATCCCTATCCAGTTCCAAATAATTTTCCTTCCCTATCTGAACCGTTTTTATGATTTCTCTCTTTTCCTTTTTCTGTTCGTCCAACACTTCTACTATAATTTTCGCTTCTTCTCCTTCTAAATTTCCCATAGCCACAAAAAAACTGCCTTTTTCATCTGCCTGTGCTGTAAAAACCGGAAATATCTTAGTCGCTGTTTTTTTATATTCCTGTTCCAGACTTTCTTCTATTTCAAATAGTTCAAATGATGCATCTTTTGCCGTCCAAATAGAAAAAAACTCATGTTCTTCCGAATTTCTCTGCCATATCAAAAAATTTTTTGCTTCCAGATCGATTTTTGCTGCATTAAAAATAGAAATCTGTTTTTCTTTTTTATAGTCATACAGCAGACGGTAAAAATAGCTGCTCTGTATAGAAGCTGCATGTAGAATGGAAAAAGGCTCTGCTTTTCCGGTAAGAATAGTCATTCCATTTAACAGAGAATAACACTTTCCGGGCTGAAGCCGAATCTTTACAAGTGGTTCTCTGCCCTTTAGTTCCTGCAAAGAAATCTGTTTTTTTATTGTTTGATATTCTGGTGTCTGAACGGATAGAGTAACTTCTTTTTGGGGAAGATTGGTAAAAATATAGTATCCCTCTTTTTTATAAATTGGCTTTTCTGCTCCTTCTACTCGAATCTGTACGGCAGAAGAAGTAATTCTTCTTCCTGTATAATCATCGATTAAGGAAATTACCAATGAAACCTGTACTCTAATCTGATCCTTTGTCCTGCTTTCCATTTCTTCCCTGCTCCTTTACTGCAAACTGAATATCCATAACACGCCGTACTTCTTTGATCCGAAGAGATTCTAACTCTACCGGAGCTGCTTTAAAAAATACCGAAAGTTTATAGGGTTTATTGGGAAACGCCCAAATTTTCATTTTTTCTTCCAATGATAAGGATAACATTTCTAAGCGAATACTAAACTCATCTGGTTTTGTAATTGGTTTTAATGTAGCGGCATCTAAAATACTGTTATCTGTAAAAACCTGTATTACTTTTCCTAAAATTTTATGTTCCTCTAAAGAACGAAACTTTACATCACCATTTGAATAAGCAGTCAGCATATAGTATAATTCCAAGTCTATTGGCGGGTATTTCTGCCTTTTACTGTCAAGTGTCTGCATCTCACTGTTTCGGAATACCTCGCTCTGTTTAATATCATATAAATAAAGCCCCAGTAAAAAATCTCCTTTATCTTCAGGACTGCATATTCCTATACTTTCCTCATTTACCAAAACCTCTGGTACCATATTTAAACGCAAAAGCTCGGTCAGTGCATTTCCTATATCCGCAATCGCTGTATACCCTGCCATCTTTTCCCTCCTATTCTGACAAAATTGACTATTTGACCGTTTCGATCTTTTTTTACTCGGCAGGTGTTTCTTCCTGCAAGACAGATTCTGGTTCTGGTTTTGATTCTATTTCTGTACTTTCTGGTTCGCTGCTTTCTGATTCTTTATTCTCTGGTTCTATTGTTTCAGATTCTGTCTGCTCCTGCTGCTCTTCCTGTTGCTGTTCTGGTTCAGGTTTGGTTTCTGGTTCGGGTTCTGGTTTTGTGGAACGTACCAGTACATTTCCCCGAAACTCTCCTTCCTGTTCGACTGAACCGTCTTCCATATTATATAGTATGCCTTGTCCATGAAAGCTTCCTAGTACAAAAGCACCTTCATATCGCTTTGAACCGGAATCTGCATAATAGATTCCTTCTCCATTATAAACACCGATATGAAATTCGCCCCGATAGCGCATAATATTTGTGGATGCTTCATAGAGAATCCCTTCTCCTTCATATAGACCTTGATAAAATCCGCCTTCATATAAAAGGTTTCCTGTTCTTGTATCAAAGAGTTTTCCGTTTCCTTGATAGCGGTCTTTTATCCATTCTCCATCATAGAGCAGTCTTTCTTGGCTGTCATAGCAGATCCCGCTTCCTTCTTTTAGTCCTTCTTGAAATGTTCCTTCATAGATTAGTTTTTCCTCTTGGTAGAGTTTTCCCTCTCCCTCATAACGTCCTGCTTTCCATTCGCCTTGATAGATTAATGTTTCATTTTGATAAAAGTTTCCTTCTCCTTCATACTCTCCGCTTTTGAAACCACCTTGATAGATCAGCTTTTCATTTTGATATAACTTTCCTTCACCCTCATATTCTCCTTCTTTCCAGCCGCCGTCATATACTAATTTTCCGTCCTGATAGCATTTTCCCTGCCCTTCATAAAGGCCTTTTTTCCAATTTCCTTCATAGAGGCGTCTTCCGTTTTCGTCAAATAAAATGCCTTCTCCTTCATATAAACCATCTGCAAACGCTCCGGTATATACTACCTGTTCTTCTTTATTATATAATGTTCCTTTTCCGTGATAGAGTCCTTCTAAAAATTCACCTTGATACTGTATTGTACCTTCTTCTGTGTAAAGTGTTCCCTGTCCGCTGTAGGCATCCTCTTTCCATTCACCCTGATACAATAGTTTTCCGTCTTGATAGGCAGAACCCGTTCCAGTTCGCTTTCCTTCTAAAACCTCTCCTTGATAGATCTGTTTTCCTTTTTCATCATAAAGGGAGGTGTAGCCGTTTTGAAAGTTTCCTTCTGTGAAATTTCCAGAGGATACCAACCTGTTATTCTGATAGAGTTTTCCTGCTCCTTCATAGAATCCATTGATAAATGCTCCTTGATAGACCAGTTTTGTTCCGTTATACAGCGTTCCCTGTCCGTCATACAGACCGTTGGTAAACCCGCCTTTATACTCGGTTTCTCCATTTGTCTGATAAAAAGTTCCCTCTCCCTGATAGTATCCCTGTGCAAAACCGCCCTGATATTTTAATTTTCCGTCTGGATAATATTCTTTTCCGCTCCCTTCAAACATTCCCTTTACAAAATCTCCTTCGTAGAGCAGATTTCCATTTTCTCCGTAAAGCCTTCCGTTTCCTTCATACAATCCGTCTACAAAACTGCCGTCATACTGAACGCCGCCTGTTTCATAATAAAGAATCCCTTCTCCATTATATTGATTCAGTGAAAATCCTCCTTTATAAGCAACTCTTCCATTTGGATAATAAAGCTGTCCTGTCCCAGAATAAAGTTCCATTAAAAAACCGCCCTGATAAAGAAGGTGTCCTTCATAATCATATAAAATTCCTTCTCCATTGATTCTTCCATCCGTCAGCCTTCCGATAAAAATAACCGTTCCGCCTTCTCTGTCTAGCAGCCGCACTTTTCCGCTGTAATTTGCCTGTTCATTGGAGTTTAATACCATTGTCTTAGTAAAAAATTTTGATACCACAACCGGATGCAAAAAGCGGATATAAAGCAGCGGAAGAAAAATAACTGCAAGTATCAGAAATAAAACCAGTTTCTTTGCAATATAATAGTTTCCAACCGTAAAATAATCTTTTAGAGAGGTTGGCTTCTTTTTTGTCAGCTCTTTGGCTTCCTTTTTTACATCATTGATTACCGTTGTTACAATAGCATCTGGATTGGTAGCTTTCTTTATTTTTCTGTAAATCGTAACAAATGGCATTTTTATCGCTGTAACAAGCCTTTTGCTTCCTTTTTTTAATACCCTCTGTATGTCTGCCATTTTTTCTCACTCCTCATCCAGTATCTCCTCTATTGTCAACGTTCCGATTGTTTCATATTTCAGACATGCCACAGTATCTTTTGGATATACAATCGTATAAATCAGATACCCTACCAGTAAAAAAACAATCACAACTGCCAATGCCTTTTTTACATAAGGAAAGCCCCTTTTGATCCTGTCCCAAACACGAAAAAGAAACGTATTGGGACGAATATTCCCTCTTTCCCCTAAATTGTTCAGTATTTCGCAAAGTTCATTGTATTCCTGATAAATATCTCGTACAGAAACAAATTTTCCCTCTCTGAGTTCCCTTATAAATTTAGGAATTTCCTTACATTTTTCCAATGCAATTTCTTTTTGAAAAAGCAGTTCAAACAGATCGGAAAGTCCGTTTCGAATCGAAACATCCCGTTCCTTTTCCGTTAATAAAATCCCTTCCAAACGATAGCGAAAACCAATCGACAATCCCTGATCTACCAGAATCTGTCCACCTTCCCACAAACTGGCAAGAAAGTAATCCGGCACAGAAAGCAGCAGGATCTGTTCTAGCAGATTTTTTCCAATCTGTATTCTCTCTTTTAAAGGACAGGCTTCCTCTTCCAATTTTTTCTCCAAAGGCAGCCCGTCTTTATGTATCAATGCCAAATACAGTATTCCGTCTTTTGAAAAATATTCATATAAATCCGCAAAATTTTTCTCTTTTTCTCTATCGGTTAATTCCAAAATCAGCTTCTGCACCAGCTCAGATTCCCTAATACAATAGATATCATATGCCGGATGCTGTGCATCCACATATTCCCTGCAGCAGAAAACCTCATATTTTGGCGTTCCTTCTGCTTTATGAATTACATAATATCGATGTTTCAGTGCCTCGATTACCACACGATCACCCCTGTCATTTTACAACTGATTTTCTATTTATCTCTTACTACCACATAAGTAGAAGCAATCAAACTCTCATCGTCCATACTCTTTGCCATAATTTCATATACACCGGGCTGATTTGGTGCGGTATACATGCCGTTTTCATCAATGCTGCCCCCTTCTGCCTCTTTTACAGACCAAAATACCCGACTATTGCTCACTCCCTGCAGCAGTGCTTCAAAATAATAATTTTCCCGCACCGATACATTTGCCATATCTGGCTGAATCGTAAGTGTACGACTCTCCTGAAGTATTTGTCTTTCTCTTTTGTCTTTTACTGCCATCCAGTGTATCTTTACCTGCTGTTCTACTATATCTTCTAAACACTCCAATCCAATTTGAAATGTTCCCTTGGTTACGTCAGCCTTTGCTGCCATCTTAAGCGGCACTTTATGTGTCCGCTGCTCAAAAATATCCTGTGCACCATAGACAATCGAGCTGGTATCTCCCATATCGCTTGCCTCCCCCAATACAATATAGACTATTCCAAGCCCCAGCCCATGTACAATATCCTCGGTAAAAAACTGCTGTCCTTTGAGTCCGCCCAGCCCCAGATAAACCACCGCTTCTCCGCAGGCAATCTGATTTCTTGGCACTTCTTCTCTTACCAATGCATCCCTTTTTTCCAGAGGCAGTCCATAAAATTTCCCCGCTTTTTCTTCCTCCTGAAGGGTCAGCTCATTCATCACCTGTGCCAAAGGATTGGTATAGACATACTGTCGAAACGGCATCGCTTCCACTGCTCCGATCAGATAGGTTTCCCCCGCCTTTAAAACCGAAATTCTAGCCAGACAGATTCCCTGCATATTGGTATTTCCAATAACTTCCTCCATTGCATTTTTATAATACTGATCTAAAAATTCCTGTTTTACCTTTTTTTCTGTAATGAAAAAAGAATTTTCCGCCTTGCTCGACGGTCGAATCTCTTTTTCTCCAAAATGAATCGACAGACTTTTTTCTTCTATACGAATCCGCCCCTTTACCCCTTTTACCGGAAGGGTACGAAACCGCTTGGTAATGGTATAGACAGAAGCCTTTTGATAATCCATCTCAATAAAAGAAACCTCACTATTTCCTCTTTTTACCGTTTCCACCCCGTCCAATTCCAAACGATAAGAAAAACTAATCGGCTTTTCCTGTCCTCTTTTTTCAATTTGAATAATGACATCAAATTCCTTTTCCGACTCTAAATATTTCGGTGTAATCTGCTGAATCCGAATCCCGTTTTCCTGATAAACCGTTTCCACTTCTTGATAGAGATTTCCTGCTACAAAATCCGCATCAGGCTCTTGATCACTCAAATAAAGATGATACCCCTCCTGATACTTATTAAACTCCTCTTTGGAATTTGCCTCTCCCCTTGCCGCAATACTATGTACGGGTTCTTTTTCTGTTTCCTGATACTCCACATAGAGATAAAGATTATTATTCGCTTCATCCTCATCCCTATAATTTGCAAATCCATCTATCGTAGACAGCTTTTTTAGTATCGGTTTTTCAATTACAATTTCTCTCCCTGCAAAATCCAAAGCCAGTCCCATTTCAACCGATATCGTTGCTTCATCCACACTTACCACATTCATACCGCAAACTACGCCCATTCCATGTACCAGACGGTTGATCAGACGCCGTTTATCATTCATATAACGCTGTTCTGTTTCGAAATCCTCTACATTTAAAAGTTTCCCATAAAAATATTTATTTCTTTCAAAATTAAGATATTTTAGATTTTTCAATCGTTCCACCTATACCTTTCTTCTTATTCCCTGCTTTCCTCCTGCAATTTGGTAAACGGAATAGACGCCTGCCCATCTAATACCATCGAATGGAAATCAGAAAGTACACTGTTCATTCCCAGATAAGAATGCCATCCCAAAAATATATATGGCTCTAATATCACAATATGACTTTCCATATGAGCCGGTTTTTCATTTTCCACAATTCGATCAATCACAGGAATCTCTTTTCTGTCCACCCCCGCCGTTCGATCAATAATCACAGTAAAAATATAATTATTCTCTCCATACAGCCGTTTCAGCAATTCCTCTTTTTTCTGTGTCGTCATAAAAGGCAGCACCTGATGGTATTCTACCAGATAAGGACGACTCCCCAGATAAATTTCCAAAATATCCTCCAGATAACCTACCGTCCCTCTCTTTCGATAAAGTTCCGCCGCATGTCCCACCAAATACCGAAGTTTCTTCGTATCCCATAAAAAACTATCCTGCAAACCAACCCATTCCACCAGACAAGACAAATACTCCAGTTCCGCCACCTCGGGATCAAAATGACGGGAAATCTGCCGGATCTCTTTACTCATCTTCTCATGAATCGACTGAAAAATTCCCAAATACCGCTCTACAAAAGAATAACTTTTTTCGTCCTGCTGATACACATCCGGCAGATACTCCGCCCAGCTCTCCTTTGGAAAAACCACTTTTATCTTTTTTATCCCTATCTCACCCGATCCAAAAAACCGCAGTTCAAACCACAAAAACCGAGCTTCAATCTCATGCAAAAGAATTTCCTCTCCCTTTGCCCTTTTCTTCAAAAAAGGACGCAGCCTCTCCGCCTTTTCCAAAGCAGACAATCTAGGATCTTTCATCACTTCCTCAATCGACCAAGCCACCCCATCCTGATAACATTCAACATCTTCCGAAGCATAAACCAAAACTTCTATCCTATCTTTTATCTCAGTTTTTTCTCCATCCATCCCCAAACAATCCGCCCATTCCAACTCCATACTATGCCAAAGCGTTTTCTTCTCCCTACTGTCTAATAAAGGTGAATAAAAACTTCCTGTCGCCTTTTCTGATTCCAAAAAAAGCCCTTCCTGCTGCACGATCAAATTTTCAGAAACTCCCATCTGAAAATCCATCTTTTTATTAAACATAAAATATTTTTGTGCCTTTCTCATCCCTCTTCACCTCTATCTTTATTTTCTTTTATTTTTCGGTTTCCAATATACAGCCGAAAGCCAAAGGGAGCTCTATGCAGGGTCATCATTTCCCGTCGGCACTTAGGCACGGTACTGCTGTATTTTAGTGCCTTATGTGTCCGCTATGAAAATAGAAAATGCTAAGCGCAAGCGGGCTCGGAATAGAACTCCCTTTGGCTTTCGGCGTCCCCCCTATTTTATTTTGACCAAGAAATACTAAAATCCATACTTTCCAAATAGATCAATGCATGAACCGGCATCTGATAATCCCCATTTGGTTTTCGCAAAACCCCTTTTCCCTGTGCATGAATCGAAAGATTATCCATTCTCTCCACACATGTAAGACATTCTATCAACCCATAAACCTTTCCATAAACCAAAGTCTTTCCAAAGTCCAGCAATTCTTCCGAAAAATAGGTTCTCACCGCCTCTTCTATCTGTTCCTTTCCATTCTTATAATGTGCCTTGCAGACAATCTCAGCAAACAGATAAATCCCTACATATTCCGGCGATAAAATCTGTATTCGAGTCCCTATCATTCGTTTCTTTTCCAGCATATTTCGAATATTTTGTTCATAACCTCTGCTTAATTTTGGCATAGCCTCTTTCGCATATGGCTTTACTACAAGATAAACCGTATTATCCGCCGTCTGGTTTTCCCAGCTTCTTTTTAAAAAAGAAGTCGTTGCTTTTACTTTATGTATCAAAAGTCCCGGTGTCTGCCGAACCAGATTTTCATAGTCCTCCATAGTAACAGCCCTCTCCGTCTGCATCCCCTCCTGCATAAAACGGCAAAAACACTCTTCTATACTCTCCTTATCTGCTCCGCTGGAAGTATCCTCAAAATTGGTGACTTTTGCCGGAACAGTTCCATCTTCAAAAAACTTTAACTGATGTTCTTTAATATTTCCCTTTAATCCCTTTGAAGAAGTAAAACGAATAATCTTCAATTCACCTTTCGGCGCAATCCCTCTTTCACAATCTCCAAAAAAAAGACATCCCTGTTCCTCATCAAATACAAAATGCCGATCCTCCGGGCTTGAATGATAAAAATTTTCCACCCTTTGATAGCGTTCAAACCTGTTTTTCTGAAACGGACATGTTACAAGAATCTCCATCTGATCCTGCAAAAGTTCTGTATTTTCTAACCGAATCTGCTGAAAAGGAAATCCATCCATCTCATAGCTTCGCTCTGCTTCAAAGTCCGCTTCATACATCACTGCATACAGTGTTTCTGTTTCTTCTACCCCTTCTTTTAGCAAAATCCTCACTCTATCAGATAAAATCTCTCTTTGTTCTATCTCTGTCAGATACCAAATACCCTCTTTTTCTCTATAAAACTCTAACTTTCCCTGCCTTGCCATTCTGCTGTTTAAATAAACCGTCTTTCTGTCCTCTAAAACAGACACCTTCTCATAAGTTGAACGAGTTTCTGTCTGTTCCACTAAAATACTGTTCCATTCCACTGCCTGAATCACAGGTGCAATATCATACTCCCCGCTTTCAATTATAAAACAAAGCTGCATTTCTGTTTCCGATGCTTCTGCCTGTCCGCTCTCTTCCAAACCCTCTAAAATAAACTGAATCTCTCCGCTATAAAGCAGTCCATGGGTTTCATCTTTTAGAATTTTACAGGAAAAAATCTTCCCGTCCATTCTGGCTTCTAGCCGCCACTGAATCAAAGGCAGAAACCCCTCTTTTACTGGCTGTCTTTTCCCCTCTTTTGGCTCTGCCATCTGAAAATACAGTCTGTGACAGGTTTCTTTAGGAAATGCATGTGCAAAGCGAAGCAGAACCTGACCACCTTGACAGGGCTTTTCGTCTAAATCAGAAGAAACCGACAGCAGACGATTGGGGGCAAAACGGCGCTCCTCTATGGTTTCAAATATAATATCTCCTGCATAAATTCTGCTGTTTTTCGGCAGAGAAAACTCTTTTTCAATCTCATATAATCCTGCAACAGTTCTAACCGCCTGTTTTTTTCTCTGCTTCATACCAATCAATTTTAAAAACATTTTATAGTTTTCTATTCCAATCTGATCGAGATGAAACTGCTGCAGCTCTTTCATCCAAGAAAGCAGTTCTAAAAAAGTAATTCCCGGATCATGTTCATTAAAATCTGTCCATTTTCTATTAATCTGTGGAATTTTCCTTTTGTGATATTCAAAAATTTCATCAAATGTTTCATCATCCAATTTCAGTTGTCCAAACATGTTTCCCTCTTTTCTGCTGCTTTTTCTAGCTTTCAATCTGAATCAGAATCTGATGAACGCCGCTCTTTGCCAGCATATAATGGATTCCTTCTATCTGATTTAAATCAATATCCGTTGTTTTATTCCGATTTGACTGACAGGCACTTAAACGAATATTTTTTACGGTGCGTACTCCTGCAATCTCCTGCAGTAAATTCAAAATCTGCATCTCACTTGGCAGCACACCGATTTCAAAACCAGCATGATGAAAATTCCCTGTTACCGGATTTAGAAATTCCTCTAACCGTTTCTCTGCTTCTCTTCTTACACCAAATACCTGACTGTACTCTGATACCTCAATACTGACTGCTACATTTAACTCTATAAACTTTGGCTCTATAATCTGGAACAGATTTTTTTCATAGAGTTCCTGATTCATTCTAGGCTTTAAATAATGCAGCACCTGTTCCCGAATCCCGTCAAAATGCTTTTTTCCTTTTTCAAAATCTCTTTGAAGCAAAACCAGTGTAACTGCTCCATACTGCTTTTTTCCCTCTGCATTATAATTGGAAAAGCACTTTGCCCGAATAATATTTCGATTGGCTTCTTTTGCCAAATCTTCATAGTCTTTTGCCGTTACTGCCCGATTTCGATGCCGAAGGGATGCCGCACGCCGTTTCATAGCTTCTGCAATCGTTTCCTGTTTTAGTCCTCCGGTAGTTGCCTCATAGTTATATACTTCACTGATAAAACCAATATCCGACTCCAATGCAGTAATTTTTCCCTCCGAAAGATTTCCCTTTTCCGCTTCGGTTATACTATAGCGAATCTTTATCGTTGCCTGCGCTCCATCCGGCGGAATCATGCCATTTCTTCCGTTTGGAAAAAATACAACCCCTTCAATCCGATCTAATACATATCTTCTCTCCAATCCGCCGTCATTATAAAATTGTTCCGCCTCGTTCCACCGTACCCAGATCTCCTGCACTGTTCCGCTTTCGTCACAGACTTCCTGCACTCTGTTTTGTTTTTTTAATTCATAGAGTTCCTTTGTATTCAGACGTTTTTTCTCATTTGCCCAGACCTCTAACTGATCGATCTGCTGGTGATGCAGACAGCAAACCAGATTTTCCTGATTTGGCAGCACATAAAAATACTCTTCCTCTGCGGTTTCAATTCCTTTTATTCTTGTTGAATTAAGATAGATTCCCTCTATATAAGGCAGTTCCTTTCGACTGGATTCTTTTTGGTAAAACTTTTCATAGTCTAAAATTCGAATCCAGTAGCGTTCTTTTCCAAATAATTGTTTTTTTGTAAAATGCTCTGGTTCCATTAAGGTAAGCAGTCCGGTCTTTTTCAAATGCTCGGTTTCATCTACTACATTTAGATTTTTCCAATGCCCGTTGCTGTAATATTCATAAGCAATATGCGGCAGTTTTTCTGTTATCGTTTCTCCCATCGAAAACAGTATGCGAAGCGGTCCTTTTTCTAACAAAAGATCAAATCCAATGTACATTGTGATCTGGTGTTCCTGTCGGCAGTTTACTAAAGAAATTCCGTTCTTTTTATATAACAGTTGTTTTTTTGAATAGATCTCCTGTTCTAGATTATTTTCTAGTATCAGACAGTCTGGTACAATATCATTTCGATTATATTCATAGCGCAGCTTTAAAAACTGAATCCTTGGTGCAATATAATTTCCTTTCATTTTATAAAAGTTCTGCATCTTTAAAATCCGTATACGAATACAATATGTAGTTTTAGAGTTTACAAGAAACGGTTCTATATCAGACGGACAGATAAAATTCACTGCGATACGCCGTCTTGCCACACCTTCTTTTACAGAAAACAGTTCACTATACTGCTTATTTAAAAATAACCGTTTAAAGCCTTCTCCATTATAATATTCCCAAATCACTTCTCCTACACTGATATCATACTCTTTATCTACTTTTACTGCCGAACGCTTCATAATCATTTTCCAGTCAATCTCGGCTTCTTCCTCTCTCGCCGTTTCCAACGGCACACTTAGAAAGTCCAGATCAAAATCCATATGAATAAAAGCACCCTTTTTTCCAAGCACCTCTTCGGAAGCGATATAACACTCTTCATAAGGAATCGGTCTTTCTCCAAAAGGAAGAAATTCCCGCACAAGCTGCTCCGTTCCCTGCGAGTAAATCAATTCTGGTACTGCCTCTCCTTTGGAACGTATCGTCAGTGCATCAATTTTATAAGAAGCAAACTTTTGTCCGTCAAAAACTTCTGCACGGATAAAATAACTATGAAATTCTTCTTTTTCCAATAGAGCAAACGGCGGCTGATCTTTTCCCTTATAAAGCATCAAATGCCCATCCTCTATTTTCTGTTTTTCAAAGTGGCAATACCCCTGTTCACTATAATAAGAAAAACAAATTTTATCCAACTTTAAAAAAGTTTCAATTGGCATAGACTCTCTCAAACTTTGATTTTCCAATCGGTTTTCCTGAAAATCTAATATAATCCATGCCGCTCCATTGATATGAAAAACAGACGGATGACAAAAATAAAAAAGATGTTTCTGTAAATTCTCTTTTTTCGGATCAAAGAAAGAGAAGCCGCTAGGAAACGGATTTTCCTCTGTCTTTTCATATAAAAGAGAAATTTTATCCTCTGCTGGAATACTTAAATAGATATCCCGAAGGGAAGACGGTGTTACATAGACATCCTCCATTGTTTCAAATATGGTGCTTTCTCCATTCTCTGCCTCTCCTATCAAACGTGTCCTTGTCGGCACTTCCGAACCTTTTACTTCCTGATTGATAAGCTGAAATGTAATATATCCTTCTGCAGGTACAGAAGATTTTAATCTTGTTCCGATTTTTTCAAAAAACTCCATACGATTTTTCTTTTCAATCTGATTAAAATGCTGAATGGTATCCGCCATCATATCTGCATAAAGCAATGCAAGGGATGCTCCGGCGTCTGGCAGTTCTTCATTAAAACGCCACTCCGGTGTATAAGCTGCTGCTTTTTTCTTTATCTCTTTTACCAGATCTTCTTTTGTCCGACTGTCAAATTCCAGAACCTGCTTCACATCCATCCCTCCGTTTCTTCTTTAACCTTCCCGAAAACCTTCATTGATATAATAAGGGTAGACCAAATTATATGGATTATTGGTAGAACGCACTATATAACTGATAAAAATATTCAGTCTTCCTTCCTTTTGTGCATCTGCTTCTACCTGTACTTCAATCTCTGTAATCCTTGGCTCCCATATCACCAATGCATTTTGTATCTCCATCTGCATCTGCAGTAAAATAGACGGTTCCATTGTTTCAAATGCATATTCTTGTATGCCGCAGCCAAACTCAGGACGCATCATCCGCTCCCCTTTTCTTGTCATCAAAATAATCCGTACTGCCTCCTGAATATCTTCTTCATAAGAGGAAGTTTTGATATATCCTGTTGCTTCATCAATCTGTACCGGAAATTTCCAGCCAACCCCTAAAAAATCTTTTACCAGCTTTTCTTCCTCCATGTTTTCTCCCTTTCTGCCCTTAATTAATCTTTGTCATACTTCCTTTTAATTCCAACATTGCACTAGATTCCACCTTAAAAGAACCCTGTGCTTTCATCTCTACCATATTTCCCTCTAACTTGGTACTCTGTCCTTTTAAAGTCAGTGCCTGTCCCGCATTGATTTCCACTGTATCCGCTGCCAAAGATGCTTTCTTCCCTGTGCCGTCAAGGGTAAGCATTTCCTTTCCGCCTGCTTTCAATATTATTTTTTCCTTGGCTTCCAAGGTAATCTGTCCCCCTTCTCCGTTGATCACACAGAGATTCTCCCCTTTTTTATCCTGAATGGTCACAGTCTGGCTGCTGTCCTCTAAAGATATACGCATCTCACCCTTTGTAACAATTTCTATTTTTTCTTCTTTTTCTGTTTCATCAAATAAAATTTTATGTCCACCCTTTGTTAAAATACTTTTTACTGTATTCTTTTCCTTTGCCATATCATCCGGCAATCGATTGACATCATCCCAGACACAGCCAAGTACAACCGGACTGTCCAAATTGCCAAGCAAAAAACCGACTACTACCACCGAATCCACTTCTGGAAGAAAATACTGACCATAGGAATTGCCTGCATATGGCTGCATAACCGGAATCCAGCCGGAAGTGGATTTTCCCTTTTCTCCTAAAAGAAATTCTACCATCACCATACCCGGATGTTCAGAATCCCAGTTCTTTTTTACCTTTCCCAGCATCACTCCCGGGCAGATATCCTGAAGGCGTTTTTCCTGCTGATCTTTTTCAAACAGCAATTCAAACAATTCCGACATTCTGCTTATCCTCCTATTGTAAAATTTGTAGTAAATCCGCTTTCCCCAAAGGAATGTTGTACGCTTTTTAAATAGATTTTTTCTTTTCCCAACCCATTTAATCCGCTGATATAAAGAAACCGCCCCGGCACTAGCTCCGGCAGCCCGATACAGCTTCCCGATCCAGATTTTAAGCTGCTTTCCTTTTCTCGCTTTAATGCTTTTGCTTTTTTCTGAATTTTTTCTAATTCTACAATATCGCTGTGCTGGCTCACTACCTCAAGCGGAGTTAAAAGAATCGGAAAGGAATTTTCGGACTTTACCGTTTCGGTTGCTTCTACTTTTACCTGTCTTTGTGCATTTAACCCCTGTGCAATAATTTTCTCATTGCAGTAACTCTCTCTTAACTGAAAAGAAATCAAATTCTTTCCCCATTCCAATGTCAGAATTTCCTTTTCTTTTTTTTGCGGAGTACGAAAATAAACTTTTCCTGCAAAAATAAAAAACTCTTTATTCGCCTTTGCTGCCAATTCCTGAAGAAACTCAAAATCAGATTCATTTTGAGTTACCCCCTCTAAATTATCGGCACTGGTTTCCACATTTCCAAAATCACTGCAAAGATTGATATATTTCTGCATTACACTTTTTACAATTGCTGCATAGGTTTTTTCTTCATAACGCTGATTCTGTTTTCTATTCATCATCAAAAGCCTTACAGCGTCCAATGCTGTTATCTGTATTGCCGGAGCATCACTGTACTCTGTTGTAATCTCTGAAATAAATCCTTTAAATACCATTGTTCGAAAAGAACCATAACCAAACTCCACCGTTACAACCGCTCCCAACATCAGTACCGCTTTTATCTTTGCCAAAAAAGAATGTGTGGTAAGCTGATAAGCATTTTCAACAGTAAAACTGGCACTGCTTGCTTCCTTTAAAGAGAGATCGACACGAACCTGACTTATAGAAGCCTTTAGTAAATTAATAAGATCTACCCCATTTACACTGATTTTTACAGAGGGCACCATAAAATTCCCATATTTTTTTACCAGTAACTCATAATTGGTACTGTCTGACATCAAATCAGCCACATTTTCACCTCTTTTCAGGACTCGACTGCCGGAAGTTTAATTACCTGTCCCGGATAGATATCCAGCGGATTCATAATTTGATTTGCTTTTGCTATCAGCCGCCACATATCAGGAGAGCCATATTCTTCCTGTGCAAAATTCCAGAGTTGATCGCCTTCTTTTACTGTTCGGTATTTGGTACGATCCGGTGATTCCAAAGGAGAAAGAAACCGCAGCAATTCGTCTTGATTGACCGATTTAAAAGTAACATCTAACTTTGCACGAACCGGAATACCGGTTGATAAAAACATCGTAAACTGTTGTCTTACATTGGTAACGACTCCTTGGAAGACAATGCTTCCCCAGATAAATGTAACTACTGGTGGTCGGTGCAGTGAGCCTTTAATATGTGTCAGTTTTACAACCCTTCTAGTCAATAGGCTGACATCTACTCCCATTTCAATCGGAATATCGATGCTTGGCGGAATATAGGTATCAAATAACAGATTCATATTTAAAGTAGGCGTTTCTCCCGCAACAAACTGAAGAAGTGCGCTTTCCTGACCGGGAACAGATTTTTCTGCATACTTTACACCATTTGTTACATTATATTCCTTTGGATTAAACTGTACAATAATCGGTAATCCTGCTTCTACTAAAAGCTGTGCTTTTACAAATCCCATTCTTTCATCTCCTATTAGCTTTTAAATTAAGAAAAACTTGTTGCGTTAGGGTGGCTGGATTGAGGAGGGGACGCCGGATTGAGGAAAGCATTTGGGATTGCTGCTCCGGTTTCCAAAAAGTAAGAAGGTCTAAGACTTCTGCATATCAGTACATCCAACCGGACGAACCGGTGCGCAATTCGCCCATCTGGCAGCCAAAACTTGGATGGCATAAAGACAATACAACCAGCCACAAGATATCACCTTCTCTTTCCATAGATGGGCTAAACACGCACCTTTTTTTGCACACACTGCGCATAGCAGTGTATGCAAAAAATTCTAATGTCAAAGCAGAAGTCTTAGACCTTCTAGCTTTTCTCCAAAGTCGCTGCAATCCCAAATACTTTCCTCAATCCGGCTGGTTATTCAAACCGAAACTTTACAGCAATATATTGTCTGGAACACACAGCCGAAAGCCGAAGGGAGGTCTGTGAAGAGTCATCATTTCCCGTCGGCACTTAGGCACGGTACTTTCGTGCCTTATGTGTCCGCTACGAGGAAATGCTAAGCGAAAGTGGGCCCGGAACAGACCTCCCTTCGGCTTTCGGCGTCCCCTTCTTAAAATCAACTTAGCCCACGTCTTAAACGCTCCAATCGAAGCTGTGCTTCCATTTTTTTCATTACCATCTGATAAATTTTTTCTGAATTAACCTCTTTTAACTGTTTTCTTTCCATCTCTTCTATCTTTTCTTGCTGCTGTTTTAATGTAGTCTTTACCAAAAGAAGTTCCTTCTGCTGCTCTTGCATTTCTTTTTTAGTAGATTCGGATTCTAAATGAATTTTTTTCTCGGTTGTTTTTGTTATATAGTGTTGGATTTTTTCCTTTTCTTCTCTTTCCTGTTCCCGCTTCTTTGACTCTTCTAATGCTTTTGGTTTTTTTCGAAATAACAGATTTACTCCTGTTTTTATCCAATCAGAGGTTTCCTGTTCTGCAGAATATTTAGTATATTCGATTATCGGATTTTTTGCTGTATAAGCTCCTCTTGTAATACGAATATCTTTTATTACTAAATCTTTTCCGTTTTTTCTAAAATAAACCAGCTTTACTGGACTTGATATATTCGATATACTTAATTGACCAGATTGATTTGATAAAACAAACTCTATCTGCTTTTTTTCGCTTTTTTCTGCCTGTTCTTTTAAAACTGGTTGATGTACCCGCTCCATCTGCTCTAATATTCTGCGAATTTCCGTTTTATCAAGCTGTTTTAATTGATCTATAAAAACCCTCTTTTTATCAAAAGAAAATTCCTCTGTTTTTGATTTCATATTTCTTTCGTTTTCTGTACCCTTTTCCTTTCGATAAATAAAATGGTTTCCTACCAAATAGTGATATAAATTCTGTTTTTCCTCTTTACTTCCTTCTAATATTGTTTCCGTTAAAAGCTGTTTTTGTTGTTCTAGTATCGAATACTTATTTTCTTGTAAAGATAATGTCTGTAATGCTTTAAAATATCTGGTAATCACAGAACTTATTTTATTTTCCTCTTTTATTATTTTTATGGATTTTTGTTCTGTCTGAGCTATTTGAGTTAGCTGTTGTTTTTCATACTCTTCGATCCATTTTTCCTGTAGTTTATAAAATGTAGTTTCGGCAGCAGACTGAATCCATTCAAGCAATATCTCTTTTTTATCTGGTTCTTCTTCTTTTGATTTTAGATTGATTTCATTCTGTTCCAACATTTCCGGTTTTTTGTAATGCAGAAGATGATTTTGTTCCATATATTGATAAAAACTATTACTTTCTTCTAAACTGCTTTCTTCTAAAACCTGTAAAAATACTTTAATCCGCTTTTCCTGCTGACTTGGTTCACTGCTTGTCTGTTCGATTCCTAAAAGCTGCAGTTCCTTTAAATAACGCTCCATAATAGAAAAATATAATTGGTTTTTCTGTATTACAGAAGATGTTATTGGTTCTTTATAAATGCGAATATCTTTTGGAATAAATTCATTTTTTTGCGGCTGTATCTGTGCTGAAACATCTACGGTTTCTTGCCGGGTTTTTTCTGATTCTAATTTTTCTAATTTTAATTCTTCTAAGTCTGATTTTTTTAAATCTAACCTTTCTAAGTATCGTTTTTCTAAATCTAGTTTTTCTGAACTTAATTTTTCTGAACTTAATTTTTCTAAGTCCGATTTTTCTGTTTGAATTTTTCTTTGTCGGACTTCCTGTGTTTTTTCTCTTTTTTCTATCTGGTCTCTTTTTTGCTGAACCTCTTCTAATTCCGTCTGTATTTCTGTTTGTATCTTTTTTAACGGAAGTTCTTTCGACAGTATTTTTTCTTTCAGAACATTACTTTTTTGCGTTTCTCTTTCTGAAATTTCTTTTTCCTGAATCTTCTTTTTTTGTGTTCTCTCTTTTTGTATTTTTTCTTCTGTTTCTCTTTTTAATGCGGTTTCTTTTAAATAACTATTCCAATAGGATATAAAAATTTCCTCTTTTAAATGTTCCTCTTGAAGTTTTTTTAAATAATTCTTTATTTCTCTTTGTTTTTCTTCTGACTTATTTTCTTCTGTTTCGGTCTGCTGTCTGTAAATCAACTTTCGTTCTGTTAAATACTGATAAAAACTATCAATGGTTTCTGGTTCGCCTGCTTCCACTTTTGTCAATAAATATTCTTTTATCTGCTGTTTTTCCTGTATTTTTTCAAATGGCTGCTCTATAGAATTCCATAAATTATCTTTTTTTAAATAAATATCTTTATTTTGCAAAGATACTGATTTTTGCTCTAAGAAATCAGAAAATTCTGCTGTTTTAGTTTGATATTCTGTTTGATTGGATCGTTGTTGTACTTGCTCTGATTCGGTTCTATCTCCATACAGCAGCAGCTTTTTATTTTCTTGCCAGAATTCCAATAACTCAAACGCTGCACTCTCTTCTAAATGATTTAAAATATTCTCAATTTCCCTGCGTTTTTGAAATAAATTCTCTGTTTTTTCCTCTGTTTCTATCTCCTTTTTATCGGTCTGACTTTCTTTTCTCTCTGTTTCCCTATCCTGACTCCATACCTCATTTATTTTATCTATCTGATAGATTTCTGTGCTGTTTAAGCGATCTAATTTTTCTGTTTTTTCTATTGTTTCTGTCTTGTCTAACTGTTCTGTTATCTCTGTTTTCTCTGTTCTTTTTCTTTCTTCTACTTCTTTTGTTTCTGTTTCATATTCTTTTATTTGAATTTGGTTCTGTTTCTCAACTGTTAAAGTTCTTTCCTGATCATCTATCGTTTCTTGATTTTCTTTTTCTTCTTTTAACTGTCTGTAGATCAGCTTGCGATCTGTAAAATAATTATAAAGAAAATCAATCGTTTCTGGTTTTCCTTCCTCTGTTAAATTTAAAAGCCTACTTTTTACTCGTTGTATCTCCGTCAAAGGCGGCTTTATTTTTAAAATTTTTTCTGGTGTACTTTCTTTTCTATCTTGAATCTCTTTTCCAATTTGGATTTCTTCTTTATTTTTTATCTCTTTTATTTCTGTTTCTTCTATTTTTTCTTTTCTCTTGGCTTCTTTTTCTCTTTTTCTTTCTATTTCTTCCTTTTTTATTCCTGTTTCTATTTTCTCTTTCGCTTTCTCTCTTTGTATAGAATCTATTTCGTTTTTCCAATCTTTTACCAAATTTTTTATCTGGCTTTTATCCATATTTTTTATCGTTTCTTCCAACCGATATTGAAAAGAAAAATCTTCGGTTCTCTGTTTTAATAAATCAGACTGATTTTCTGTTAAAATAACTGCAAAAAGAACGGCTTTTTCTTTTTCCTTTTTTAAATCTATTCCTTCATCTTCTGCAATCTGCCAAATTTTTTCCAAATCCCGATCTTTTTGTATTTCCTTTTTCTCTTCTTTTTCCTCTTTTATTTTATCATCTATTTTCTCTTCTGGAAATAATAAATTTTTTAAATATTTCTGTTTTATCTTTCTATAGATTTCTTCTCCAAATTGTTGCTCTAATTTCCGCTGCAGATAAAGCAGTCCCTGTTCGGTTCGATCTTGTATTTCTTTGAATTCTGCAGTCTGTTCTATTCCGATTGGCTTATTTTGAATGAGATATCCGGCAGTTTCTTCTTTTTTCTTTACGGTTTCTCTATTTTGCTTTTTTTCTCTTTTTTGTTTTTGTAAAACCGAATCAACTCTGTCTTTTGCAGCATCTTCTTTTTCTATTGGTATCTCTGACATAACTTCTCTTTTCCACTTATCCGTCAGTACCCGAATCCACTCGGTATCCATATCACGCACGATCTGCAATAATTCCACTGTTTCATAGTTTTCGGCTGTTTCTCTCTCCAATGAATTTTTATTGTTTTGTTCTGTGTTTGTATAGATAAGATGATTGTTATCAAAATACTGATAAAGTGTCTGCTGTTCCTCTTTTGCTGCCGTCCGAACAAGAGATAATAAAACCTGCTGCTGTATTTCATACTCTTGTCCTGTCAAATTTGTTATTTCTTTTACTCTTTCTATCTGATGAAAAAATTTTTCCTGTATCTTATAAAGTGTAGAAAATGTCGGCAGTTTCTCTTTTATCTCTAAAACAAGCTGTGCCGTTTTATATTCCGGCATTTTTTCAATCTGAACAAATAAAATATTTTTTAACTGTTCTCGATCTTCCTTTAAAATATTTTTTTCTAATAAAATATTTTCTTCAAAAGACAATACATGACTCTTTTGTAAATAGCGGTAAAGTTCCCTATTTTCTTCTATCGTATTTTTCTGAATTAACTTTTTCATATACTCTTTTGAAACTGTTTCTTGTGCTGCTGATTCAATTTTTTCCTCAGTCTGTTCTTGTACCTTTTGTAATGTTTCTTTTTGCACAATAGACATATCTACTGTTTTTTTATTCTTCTGTTCCTTTGTTAAATTTTTTTGTTTTACTTCTCCTTTTTGTATCTCTTTTTTATCCTCTCGTACTGTTTCTGTAAACGCTTGCAGCATTTCTGTCTGCTTTGCGGCATTTTCTATATCTATTTTTTCTATTGCTATTCCGATTCGTTCCTGAATTAACTTTTCTAATTTTTCTATCTTCTGTAAATCTTTTTCTTTATTCAGATGTTTTATCTCCTGATAAAAAGAATATACTTCCAAAAATCCCTGTGGTTCTTTTCTTTTTGCCAAGTGAAGATGCTGTTCGATTGACTGTTCAATTCCTGACAGTATTTCATTTCGATTGATCACCATCTGATTATAGTACTTATAGTAAATCTCCTGAAGCAGCAAATGATAAATCACTGAAACCTCTGATTTTTTTGAAGGATCTTCTTCCTCTTTCTTATCTGTTTCTAAAAAAACCAAAGAAACTCCTTGATATGCATACTCTTCTGCTCTTTTATACTTTTTTATAATCGCTTCTGCAAAAAAATTTCCTTTACCTCCAAGCATCCGATATCCTGCTGTCTGATTCCATATCACTGTTCTTCACCTGCCACTTCTCTCTTTTTACCAAATCTTTTACGTCAGACAAACCTTTTCCATACTGGAATGTTCTACTTCAAAGGTTTCTATAATTACTCTTCCCTCTGATGCGTCCAATGTACTGACTTCCCATTTTGTCACATATGCTCCCACTACACAATATTCATAAAGAGGTCTTTTTCCCTTTTGATCTTTTACAATCACCTCAATATAAGGAATAAACATACCGGGTACAATTTTATTTGATACTCTGCTGTTTATCTGCAGTCCCCGCTCAAACCGCAGCGTCTGCATCTTTTCTATCGGAGTAGTCAATACATAAGGATCATGGTTGCTTCCGCCTTCTGCATAAATCTCTTTTGCCATCTCCTGACTGATTCCGCTTACCTTCGCAAAAGAAAGTTTATGCATACCAATATATACCAAAAAACGGTTATTCATAATCAATTCATCATGTGCTGCCATTTTCTCTTATCCTTTCTGCAACCAAACCATCGAAATCCTATCCAATAAACTGTTCCTTAGATATCAAATACATTTTTCGGTTCATCATTTAATTTACTATTGATCTTTGATATTTCCTTACACCATCGAATCCGTTCCATATGAGACATCGATATAATTTCATCATGACTCCAATGCATATAATATCCAATAAAAGCGGCTTCTTCATAAATCTTATCTGCCGGATATAACTGCATCACCCGGCTTCCATAAAATTTACAGGAATCTCAATTTCTTTCCCGCAGTGAGGACAAACTCCCTTATATTTTGGCATTTCCATTGTATTGATCCGCTGATAAAAATCCTGCAGATAAGCCAAATCCATAGTAAACAGCTTTTCAATCGTCTTGGTATCTACAGCCGGAAGCGACCCTAACCGAGTTACCACTCTGGCTAATAAAATAATCGTAAGATATCCCGGATTCTGCTGCACTCTAGGATCTTTTAACGGAAGAATTTCATCCGCTGCATTTGCTAAACGCATAACTCCTTCTTTGTGCAGTTCTCCATACTCGTCCATATAACCTCTAGGAAGTACAAATGTAAATTCTGTCTGAAATCCCATGCTATCTCATTCCCTCTCACTTTTTACTTTTTTATCTACTTTGAAAAAAGAGAAGAAGATCAGCATCCTGCTACCTTCTTCTCCCGATCACGCAGGTGCTTTAAGTCCCCCTACATCAACCGTATTAAGATACTCGTGTCATTCCTTCATGTGCAATTTCTAAAGATTCAATCGCTACTTCCGATGAAGTTGCATTAAAATCAGGAGCAGTATACTTTGTAGGCCATGCATTGATTACCTGCCAAGATGCCGCATCATCCCCTGCACTATTGATTAAAGTAATCGTAATCGTCTTTCGATCCACTTCTCCTTCAATTCCAAGCACCATCCACTGATACAGTACATCACTGTCTGCTACGCCCTGCTTTAATGTAATATTCCCATATTTTTTAAGCCCCGGAAGTTTCATAGGAGTTTGTACCATATCTCCTTCCCGGTATTCAATTACATCGATTGATGCATCAAATCCCGAAACCTCTGAAAATCCTCCTGCCTCTAAACCATCAATTTCAACTTTATACCGAAACTTTCCATGTGGATAACCAGCCATTAATTAACACCTCTCTCCTTCCTACTCTGCCGAATCACTTGTTTTCTGAGAAATTCTAAAGATAACGAATTCAGCCGGTTTCACAGGTGCAACCCCAATTACACATACTAATCTTCCGTTATCAATATCATCCTGACTCATCGTTTCTCTGCCGATATTTACAAAAAATGCTTCACTTGTAGCAGTACCTGCCAGATAACCGTTTCTCCAAAGTCCTGTTAAAAATACATCAATCGTTCTCTTTACCCGAACCCAAAGTACTTCATCATTTGGCTCAAATACAGCCCAATTTGTATTTACCTTAATTGACTCCTCGATAAAAATAAACAATCTTCTTACATTGACATATTTCCAACTAGCATTGCTGCTTACGGTTCTTGCACCCCATACTCGGATTCCCATTCCCGGGAAAGAACGAATTAAATTAACACCCTTTGGATTTAAAATATCCTGTTCGCCCTTATTAAACTGACAGTCTAATCCAACACAAGCACGTACCGTTTCATTTGCCGGAGCTTTATGTACTCCTCTGGTATTATCACTTCTAGCGTAAATACCAATTACCGATCCAGAAGGCGGAATCGCAAGATTCTTTTTATCCAGCGGATCAAATACTTCCAGCCAAGGATGATACAGTGCGGCATATTCCGAATCAAAAATATCTCTATGCATTAAAATATCATCAATCTTCTTTGCATCCTTTGGCATATCCAATACAGCAAAACGACTTCCCAATCCTTCACAGTGTGCAACCAGCGTCAGTTGTACATTCGGATCGGTCACTCCCGGAACTGCCATAATCGATACCATATCATTGTCAAGGAAAGACTGAATACCAGAACGTTTTCCTGCTCCGTTATCTTCTCCGATAAAATCTGCTGCAGAAATATTAGCTACCGAACCATTTGAACCATTCAGTAACGAAATGGTAAACAATGCTTCTCCTTCTTTGCCGCATATCTCTTCAAACGGAGAAACAACCGATGCAGAATCAGTCCCTACATACTCCACTACTACCAAATCAGATTTAGCTGTCTTTTTGGTAATAAAATTAGATGCCTCAATATTAAACGATACATTTTCAAACAATTCCACCTGATCGTCAAACTTTACTTCCATATTAAATTCACAGGTTGACAGTGTTTTTACCGGCAAAAGTCCAGTATCCACTATATCTTGTGTAAATTCCTCTGCAAATTCCAAAATATTATCATGACTCTTTATTACACGATTATATACCGTTGCCTTTTTATCTGTAAATACAACTACATCCCCTGGACAAAAACCTGCTGCATTTTTCACTTTATATTGCTTTCCTGCAGCACCCTCTATTACTTCTAATACCTGCGTCTTTGCCTTACTAGAAGGAGTAATCACGGCACGAACACCATCTCCCCACTTACCCGGATTCTTTGCAGTTAATTTCATAACTGCTTTATCCTCTGTCGGAGCATATCCCACTGCACATTTTGCATCCTTTGGTGCTACACGGGAAATAAAGCAGCGTGCCCCACCATTGATGAAAAAATGCTCTACTGCATATGCAAGAAAACGATACGTTCCATACTCATTTTCGGAAAGATAGCTTCCATATTTTCTTTTAAAATCCGCAAAACTTGTTACAAGCTGTGGTAAACCCTCTATTGGTCCACGTTCTGCAAGTCCAATCAATCCCGCTGTACTTGTACTTACGCCTTCCATCGGTTTACCACCTGATTCAAATTCTTCCACATAAACACCCGGTGATAAATATTCTGCCATATTTTTCCAGCCCGCACTCTCAACAAAATTTCTTTTGTCTGCTAACTGGATACCTCCTTTCTGTATTCCATATATTGTCTGCTCTTTCTGCAAAACTGTTTCTAAAGTTACAATTTCTTACTATCCTACCAAATACTATCATATCGATCTTAACAATTTCTAAACATTCCCTAAAAAAAACCCTTTTTCACCATTTTTTTTACCTATTCCCCAAAAATTTTAAAATTACCCGGACGCCGAAAGCCGAAGGGAGTGCTATTCCGGGCCCGCTTGCGCTTAGCATTTCCTCGTAGCGGACACATAAGGTGCTAAAAAACAGCACCTAAGTGCCGACGGGAAATGATGACCCTGCATAGCACTCCCTTCGGCTTTCGGCTGTATACACCCCATAGACCCCCGCTTCTGGCTGTTTCTTTCTATTCTTTCCATTACTATAAAAATACCAACTTTTATTTATGATAATGTTACAAACTACGAAACAATCTTCCATGCAAATTATCTAACCTTTCTTAGAAATTACAGCCAAATATTTTTATTAGAAATGTTTGTAACAGATTTGTACAGCTACCCTATTTTTTGATGGAAATACGTAGCTAAAATCCGAAGGAAGGTCTGCAAAGGGTCATCATTTTCCGTCGGCACTTAGGCACTGTACTTTAGTGCCTTAGTGTCCGCTACGAGAAAATGCTAAGCGAGAGCGAGCCCGGTGCAGACCTTCCTTCGGATTTTAGTGTCCTCTCCACCAAAAACAAAACCTTTATTCTATTTAACAGGTTTATCCTCATCCTCCCCATCCTTTTCTTTCTCCTCTTCTGCTAAAAAAATCCACATCTGCCCATCCTCTAACTGCAGTTTCCGCATAACCTCCTGCAGCCTCTCCCGTGTCTTTTCTAGATTTTTCTCCAAATATTGTTCTTTCTCTCTCCACTTCTTTTCTTCTTTTCCTATCTGTGTCTGAGGAAAAAAAGGCATTACCCTGTCTGCCGGTTCATTTTTCTTTTCCTTTAAAGCTTGTTTTACTCGTTTTAACAAAAGAGTCGGCTGTTTCTCTGCTTTTTCTTTATACACCAATGCACTTTTTTGTTCATTATGTGTATTGGTATAAAAATGTCCTCCTTTTAGTTTATGATGCTTTGCAGTATCCATATGAACTTCTTTTCTATCTTCTTGTAATTCTCCCTGTTTATTTGAAGAAACAGCAAAAGTAACCTCTTTTTTTCGATTCACTCCAAATGATATTATGCCTTCCCCACTTTCTAAGCGCATCACTTCTTTTGAAACCGCATGTTCCTTTTTTTCTTTCTCCCGCTCGGTATAACCAGCCATACCCTTTTTTGAAGTTTCCCGCTCCCTAAGTCTGGCATTGGAATTCTTTTGATATTTTTCATATTCCATTCAAATTGCCGTTACTAAAAACTTTTAAAAAGTTATAAACTTTTATGTTTCAAAAGTTTTTTCTCACTTTTTATTTTGTTACTCGTTTTACAGTAATATTTTCCTTTCTTATTTTTTTCATATTCTCTTAATATAGAACGTTGCAACCTGCATTTTATCTATAATTCTTTCATTCTGGAACATACAGCCGAAAGCCAAAGGGAGTGCTATGCAGGGTCATCATTTCCCGTCGGCACTTAGGTGCTGTCTTTTAGCACCTTATGTGTCCGCTACGAGGAAATGCTAAGCGCAAGCGGGCCCGGAATAGCACTCCCTTTGGCTTTCGGCGTCCTCACTGAAACCCCTAAAAATACCTATAATGAAATATCCTCCAAATAACAGTAATACTCTCCCAATTCCTCCTTTGTTACCACCTTTCCGCTTTTTGCCAATTCCTGAATCACTGCCTTTAAAAGCTGTTTCATTCCTACCGCTTTTTTCTCCGAAGCCGCATAAAACGCCGCATTTAAAATAACATTTTTAATATGACTTCCCGAAAGCCGAAACCGATTTGATAAAAACTCAAAATCAATCTCTTTTTCACGGGGAAGTTCCTTTGGAAAACCTGCCTCCCATATCTTTTTTCGATATCTGGCATCCGGCAGCGGAAACTCAATACAAAATTTTATCCGCCTTTTAAAGGCTTCGTCCATATTTTGCTGATAATTGCTTGCCAGTATCACAATGCCACTATGCTCCTCCATCTTCTGCAACAAATAAGCAGCCTCCATATTATTATATCTGTCATTCGCCTCCTTTACTTCTGTACGCTTACTAAACAGTACATCTGCCTCATCAAAAAAAAGAATCCCCTGCGATTTTTCTGCTTCTTCAAAAATCTCATTTAAATTTTTTTCGGTTTCACCTATATATTTGCTGACAATACAAGGAAGATTGACCTTATAAAGTTCTAGTCCGACTTCCTTTGCAATAATCTCTGCTGCCATTGTTTTTCCTGTTCCGGGCGCACCATAAAACAACATAGACAGCCCTTTTCCATAAGAAATTTTCTGATTAAATCCCCAAACTTCATAGATCTGATGCTGATACTTTACCTGATTGCAGGCATCCTTTAAAAAATCAATCTGCTGTTTTGGAAGAATCAAATCCTCCCAATTATAAAAACACTCCACCTTTTTTGCTCTTTTTCCAAGACTATGCTCTAACTGTAAAAAACATCCCTTTAATAAATTTTCGTTTCCTTTCTTCTGCTCACTCGCCCATTCCGATGCCTGCCGCATCTGTTTTGGAGTAAAGAAAAACCGTTCTGCCAGCCTTTCTGCTTCCTCTAAATCCTCCAAACCATACTCCTGCACAATAAAACGCCAAAGTTCTTTTCTTTCTTTTACAGAAGGAACTCCAAAGAAAATAACCTGTTTTTTTACCCAAATATCAGGCAGTTTCGGATACTCCTCCCAAGAAAAAAGAAGATAGAGATAATTTGATAAATCCAATATCTGTTTTAAAAATTCCAGAAAAACAGAGTTCTCTCTCCATTGCTCCTGATAATCTGCCACACATACCACTGCCTGATGCAAAATCAATTCAAACAAAAGCTCCTCTGCTCTGTCTTTTTGTTCTATAAATCCCTCAAAAAAAAGCATTGCCAATATATGATCCTGCTTCCTTTCATACTGACATACCGCACTTTTCTTTCCTGTCCCCTCTCTGCCATACAGACAAAAAATTCCCTTTCTCTCCTTTGACAACTCCTCTGTTTCCAATTTATTTTTTCCGTAATAGGGCAAATCCTCTCCTTGTGGATAATAAAAAAATACACTGTCCGAAAAAAGCAGATTTTCCCATTCTCCTTTTAATAAAAAATCCACAATCCGCTCTCTTAACTCCCAATAAATACCCTTCCCCTCTAAAAAAAATCGAGCCAATGTTCTTTTTTTACTTAACCATGCATATCCGGCAAAATTTCCGCTTGATGCAGAATAGACACGGCACACAAAAGAAAAAGAAATCGGCAAATTTCCATGTTCCAGCCAATGATAAAATGATTGAAACCCTATACAAACCTTTGGTAAAAGCAAAACATGCAGATAATATACTTCAAACTCATCCAAAGAAAATAAATTCTCCAAATAAGAAAGCCTTTCATATGCCGCCCGATCTACCAAAAGAAATGTTTCTTCTGCCCTTAAAAAATCTTCCCACTCCTTTGTTATCTTCCTGTCAATAAAACAAAGAAAACGATTCTTTTCTTCCCTTACCAACGTATGCCAGCCGTCCCTTTCCATCTCCTCTATTCCCTTTCAAATAATGATAAATACACTTTATTTAAATTTTTATTAATCTTTACACCAAATTCTGTATCCAGCAATTCCTTAATTCTCTCATACTCTTTCACCGCTTTTTTCCCTTCCCCCATTTTTATGTAACAAATAATCAGCCACTCAGACAGTGCTTCCGAATAATTATCAATCGAAATCCCCTTTTTTAAAAGCAGTTCCGCTTCCTCATACTGCTGCCGCTCAATCAGCCTCTTTGAAAATTCCCGAACCTTTTTTAAATACCGACACTCCATTTCCTCCCGATACTCTATCAGCCAGCTTCCGTCCATTCCCTCCATATACCTCCCCGTATAAAGAGTCACCAGTTCCTCTATCTCCTTTTGACCTATTTTTGTATCGTCTCCTTTTTCTATAATCTGACTGACTCTCTTATAATCCGAATCCACCTTTTCTATATCCAAATAATATAAATTCCCTGACTTTTTTATCAAATCTGGAAAACCTGCCTGTGCCAACTCCCTGCGCAAATACGACAATGTCGTATAAAACAATGATTTTGCACTCCCTGCATTTTTATTTTCCCACAATATATCTGTAATTTTAACGCTGCTAACTCCTTCTCCCTGCCTCGAAAACAAATAAGCCAAAAGCTCCGCACACTTTTTAGTTCTCCAAACTAACAGTTTCTCTGCTGATGCATAAAAATCCCCAAAACATTTCATAAAAAGCCTTTCTCCCCCTTCCCTGCCTTTCTTTTCCTCTACTTCTATCCCCTTATCTATCATTTTTTCTCTCATATTTGTTTCCTCCAGCAGAACCTCTACATTAATTAAATACCTTTTTTATTATAACACAATCCAACTTTCCCACAAACCATTCTTAAAAATAAAATAAATTTATCCTGTTTCTATCTTCTATTCGACTTCTGAAGATAGGATACTTTCACCGAACGCCAGAGTCAGTTTGCTCCTGTCCTTTGTCTGCTCCGCTCCAAATGCTAAGAAAGGACAGGAGCAAACCGCCCCTCGCTAAATAGCGGTAGAAGTTATATTTTATTACATTATTACAGAACAAGTCCTCCGCAAAGTTTAGACACCATTCTTTTTTTGTTCTGGGATCAAGAAACAGCCAGATTCGAAAACGGTGGGCAGACTGCAGTGACTTTGGA
>CAJUGZ010000015.1 GCA_910585855.1 uncultured Lachnospiraceae bacterium
ATCCTGCTTCCATGCAGGGTGTGAAAAAAAAGGGGCGTGTTTAGCCCGAATAATAAAAAAGAGGCTATCTTATGGCAGGTAAAATCCTTCCTTACACCTGTTTTGTTTCGGTCGAAATGAGGGCGAATTGCGCCCCGGTCTGTCTGGTTGGGTGAATGGAAAGGCAGAAGTCTTAGAACTTCTTGCTTTTTGGAAACGTGGAACAGCAGGCTGCTCACCGTTTTCGAATCCGGCGTCCCCCTTCAAAAAACAGAACAGGAGGTTATCCCTCCTGCCCCAATTTCTCCACTACTTACGACAGCAACGTTCGATCATCATCAAACTTTTCTCCGCTTGCCACTGCAAACTTCTGCAGCAGTTGATCTACAGTAAGCCGCTTTTTTTCCTCCCCGGAAATATCCAAAATAATCTTTCCATTGCTCATCATAATCAACCGATTTCCATTTACAATCGCATCCCGCATATTGTGTGTAATCATCAGTGTTGTAAGATGATCTTTATTCACAATTTTATTCGTCGTTTCTAATACTTTTGCTGCTGTCTTTGGATCTAAAGCCGCTGTATGCTCATCTAAAAGCAGCAGCTTTGGTCGTTTTAAGGCTGCCATAAGAAGTGTTACCGCCTGCCGCTGCCCGCCGGAAAGCAGTCCCACTTTTGAAGTCAGCCGATCCTCCAACCCCAAATCTAACATAGCCAAAAGCTCCCGGTATTCATCTAGTTCTTTTTTTCGAATCCCTTTAGAAAGCCCTCTCCGCTCACCTCTGCGGGCTGCCAAAGCCAAATTTTCTGCGATTTCCATTGTTGCTGCTGTTCCCATCATCGGATCTTGAAACACACGTCCAAGAAAAGCTGCCCGCTTAAATTCCGGCATCTTTGTTACATCTGTTCCATTAATAATAATATGCCCTGCATCCACCAGCCAAGTTCCTGCCAATGCATTTAAAAGAGTAGACTTTCCCGCTCCGTTTCCGCCGATTACCGTAACAAAATCTCCTTCTGCCAGTTGAAGAGAAAGACCATCCAAAGCCCGCTTTTCATTTACCGTTCCGGGATTAAACGTCTTATAAATCTTTTGTACATCCAGCATATCATCTCTCCCCTCTCTTTACCGGCTTTGTAAAATACTCCTGCTTCCAATAAGGAACTGCCAAGAAAAATGCAACAACCAGTGCAGACAATAATTTCAGTAAATCGGTATCCAGACCAATCCAAATGACTATTTGAAGCACAGCATAATAGATTACTGCTCCAATCGAAACACTTAGTAATTTTAATGCAAAGTTATGAAAAATTTTTTCAAATACTACATTTCCGATAATTACCGCTGCCAGCCCAATTACGATTGCCCCACGTCCCATATTGATATCAGCAAATCCCTGATATTGAGAAAACAATGCACTAGATAGTGCTACTAATCCATTTGAAATCATCAGTCCAAGTACCACATTCCATTTTGTATTAATTCCCTGCGCACGGCTCATATTCGGATTGCATCCCGTTGCACGCAGAGAACATCCAAGCTCTGTTCCAAAAAACCAATAAAGCACTGCAATAATAACAACCGTAAAAATTGCTACAATTAAAATCGTATTTTTATAAAATGGCACACCTTTGATATAACGCAGAGAAACCAATAAATCATATTTTTCTACACTAATCGCCTGATTTGACTTTCCCATAATTTTTAAATTAATAGAATAAAGGGAAAGCTGTGTTAAAATTCCGGCAAGTATCGCCGGAATTCCCATAGTAGTATGAAATATTCCTGTTACCAGTCCTGCCAGCATCCCGGCAAGAACTGCCGCCAGCAAGCTCACCCATATATTATGTCCAGACAACATCATCATAATACTGACTGCACCGCCGGTACACATCGTCCCATCTACAGTCAAATCCGCCACATCCAGAACCTTATAGGTAATATAAACTCCAATCGCCATAATGCCCCAAATTAATCCCTGTGCAATCGCTCCCGGCATGGCGTTCAATAATATTGTGAAATCCATTTTTCTTCTCCTGTACTCTTACGGCTTATTATTCAACCTCAATCGCCTCATAGCCCTCTGGAATCGAGATTCCAAGTGCTTCACAGTTTGCCGCATTATACTTCTTTACTACATTTGGTGCATAACGAATATCCATTGTTGCAATATCTGCGCCATTTACCAAAATTTCATATGCCATTTCACCGGAAATATATCCAATATCATAATAGCTAATAGATAAGGTTGCTACTCCGCATCCCTTGCAGATCCCCTCTTCTCCGGTAAAAACTGGAATTTTAGCAGGCAGACAAATATTTTGAATCACTTCTGTATTCGAAGCAGCCGTATTATCTGTTGGTATATAAATTAAGTCACTGTTTGAAGCAGCGTTAGTTACAACAGAAGCTATATCATTGGAATCCACAAAGGAATAATATGTGCAGGTATAGCCCATTCCTTCCAAATGCTCTTTCATAATATCTACCTGATACTGAGAGTTTGGTTCTCCAGAACAATATAAAAGACCAACTTTATTTTTATCCGGGAACAATTCCTGTATTACGGCTGCCTGCTCGTCAAGCGGTGCTAAATCTGCTGTTCCTGAAATATTTCTCCCGGTCTGTCCATTCCAATTATCAATATCCAATGCGGTTGCATAATCGGTAATACTTGTTCCCAAAATTGGAATCTCTGCAGTCGCAGCTGCAGCAGACTGTAACGGTGCAGTTGCATTGGCAAGAATCAAATCCACCTTCGCAGAAACAAACTGATTTATAATAGTAGAACAGTTGGTAGATTCTCCCTGTGCATTCTGCATATCAAAACTTACTCGATCACCCAATTTTTCAGTTAAAGCCTCCTGAAATCCTCTGGTTGCTTCATCTAATGCCGGATGCTGTACTAACTGACAAATACCGATACGATAAATTTTTTCTGCATCTCCTCCGCCTGCAGTTGTACTTTCTGCGTTATTTGCTGCAGTTGTTGTCGTCGTTGCACTAGTTGTACTATTTTCTTTATTTGCAGTAGTACCACTAGTTCCATTTCCTCCACATGCCGTCAAAGACAGCATCATCACAGCTCCCATTGCTGCTGCTACAATTCGTTTTAATTTCATAATATCCTCCAATCTGTTGCTCTTTCTATTTTGTTTTTTTACAATATATAGATTTTAACAATTTGCTTCACTAAAGTCAAGAAAATTATTTTTCTTCAGAAAATAATTCTAACACTGCATAATCTCCAAGTGCATGTATCACTGGCATTACAATCGAAATCTGTGTTTCTCCCTCTATCGTACTCCAAAAAGAAAACCACTCAGGATAAGCCTCATAGGACTCCATTCCAAAATCTGCCGACTCTAAACCACGTACAAATGCTTCTTTCTCCATTCCTGCTACATATTCCCTCACTGCTTGATTTAATTCTTCTTCTTCTCCAATAACACGATAATTTCCTTTCACAATTTTTTCTGCCAGCTCTTCTGCCGACTCCATCTGTGCAATTCGAATATGTGTCCCATCTTTTAACGATAAATTGGAAGTATATTTTACTGCAGTAGGATAAGCGGCATCCGCCCGGCTATAACTGCCGTAATATACAATAGAAATCCAATCTTTTGTAATATCTGCAATTTCATAAGTAATAT
This sequence comes from uncultured Lachnospiraceae bacterium, assembly GCA_910585855.1. Classification (GTDB taxonomy): domain Bacteria; phylum Bacillota; class Clostridia; order Lachnospirales; family Lachnospiraceae; genus MGBC114844. The sequence goes on from CAJUGZ010000015.1 coordinate 3,634, forward strand.
CCAATGTATCGCTTTCCAAATTAACATCAAAATACTCTAAAATTCGAAGTGCATCCTCTTGTATTTTCTGATTAATAGAATCGGCACATTCACTTTCCTGAAAAGAAAATACAGGATAAGAGATAAATACATTTTCTCCTGTAAATATCTCCTCTGTCCAATCTACTTTATTTTCTTCTTCTGTTTCTTTTATTATCAATTCCAATCCAGATGTTTCCTGTGATTCTTTTAATGATTCTTCTTGTTTTGCTGTCGTTGTTTCTGCTGATATCTGTGTTTTTCCCTGACATCCACCCGGCAAAACCCCGACCATCAGCAACAGTACTGCTGCCAGCATCCTTTCCCATTTCCTCTTTTTCATACTTTTCTATTCCTTTCTCAAGGTATACAACCAAACTACTTCCCCTTACTCTGTTTCCTTTCCTTCTCGATAATAAGCAAGCAAAAGATCTACCATCCTCCCATAACTTTGAATTCCATCTGCCTGATGATTCGCTTTTAAATAAGAATCATTTACTGTCTTTGAAACCTCTATTACTTTACTATCTTTAAATTCCTCCCAATACTCCGAATTTTTCTCTAAATCGGTAATAATATCCTCACTATAATGTGACCAAAGTTCTTTATACCGCTCCATATCTGCAGCAGCCAACTGATTTCCTGCATGAATCAATGCCAGCATCGTTCCACTATATTCATATTCTAAACTTCCTGCATTTTTGCATACCAGATACCCGATAAAATTCGCCTCATCTTCCCGCATAAACCCATAATAATGCGCCAATTCATGACAAATTGTAGAAGGAACAGAATAATCTGCTGATTCTCTATTAATATTTGCCTCCATAGTAAAAGGACAATATACACCAACCAAATTAGTATAAGACATCTGCCGTGAGAAAAAAATCGGCTTTATACGAATCGGAGCATAGTCAAACTGCCGATACTGCTCCCCAAGTTTTTGATAGCCTGCTTTTGCTGTTTTTGAAAGCTCACGAATCGAATCTTCCGCCAATAAAAATACACCCTCTTCATCTTCTGAAGCAAGCTGTTCCCTTAACTGTACTGCATCATCCGCTAATATCAGACAAAGCCGATATAATTCATCCACACTGGAAGGCTGTATCGTCAGCCCGCTAATCTGAGCAAAAGTATAACGATTATAATTTACATTACACATCAAAGTCAGCCAGAAAAAAATAATGGAAATCGCTGCCGATACATTCCAAAAACTTTTCAGTAAAACTTCTCCTGCTCTGTCCCATTCATAAAGCAAATGCCGCACCCAAAGCACAAGAGAAATTAAAAATACAGGAACTGCCAAAACAATTCCTAATTCCATCAAAGAAAAAGGCAGTTTTTCCGTAAGAAATCCTAAACCAATCGCATAATACTTATAAATCCCGCAAGAGAAAATACGTTCTGTTATATCGGGATTCTTCTTTGTAAAATAATTTAACAAAAACGAAAGCGGAAGCAATAATACCCAAAACATCCGCTTATAAATAACTATATTTCTTCTTCTCCTTCTATAAAAAGAAGATCTCCTTCGTCTACGCCTCATCATCTATCGCTACCCCTTTTCGCAAAATTCTTCTGTATTTTAATCATTTATTTTTGTCTTATCTCGTTTTTCGCCTCATTATATCATTCCTGTTTCTAAATTTCCATAGTTATTCTAAAATTTCTTTTTATTTTTTATAGGACATTGGTTCTAAAGAAAATCTAGTTTCGGAGTCAGACGCCAGAATGGGGGGAAGGTTCACTCCGAGGCCGCTCTCGCTTAGCATTTCTTAATTTTCATCCTGCATCTATGTATTTTTGCTATAATAAAATGTAGTCAAAACGTAAAATCAGGATTGCTCAAATCAAAAACAATCCTGATCTTTTATAATACTACAGCGAATATTTTACTATTTATTTTAATTTTTTCGGCGTCCCCTTATAAAACTTCATTCCACTTTCAGCGTCCCTCATCTGGCTTCAAAAACTACAGCAAATCAGAACTTATCGATTTTTGACTCCTCTCCACATATCCAATTCTTTTTGAAATTGCTCCGCATCTGAAATATAATCAAGCCATTTCTGATAAAACCCCTGAAAACTATCGGCTAATAGTTCATAACCACCTTCCGGGGTTACAGAAAATACCTGCCCATATCTTTCACCGGTTATAACCAGTCCAAAATCTTTCCCGCATCCATATGTACCAAGTGTGAAAAATCCATATGACATATCATTAGCCGAATTATAAGTTTCTGAAATTGCCATAAAATATTTTTCGGGATTTTTTTCATAATCTTCTTCAAAAACACAGAAATCTTCCACATCTTCAGGCTCCATTGGCAGCAGATACAGTTCCTTTCCCAGACCATACAGATATGTTTCCCGCCATTTTTCTTCCCTAAGGCTCTTTGCTTTACTGCGATAGAATCCAAACGAAGAAAGTCCATACCCCGGTCCTGCTCCTCCATCTCCAACCTCTGTGATAAACTGAACGTAATCTTCTGGAATTCGAAAATGATAATTTTCTTCCATTTCACGAACAAATGCCAAATCAACAGGCGGTTTCAGCTTATACCGATGCTCAGAAACACCAAATAACTCAAACTTAGGATCTAGGCGTTCTGCCTGTTCCAATATCTTTTCCACTTTCTCTTTATCAAACATACCATACCTCTTTGTATCCTAAATCATCGGTATCTTTCTTATCACTACAACAAACATCTTACTATTTTTTCGTTCTAAATCACACAGCCGAAAATATAAATATTAACTGTAATATTATTAGTCATTAATAATCCGAACCGCACCATAAGGAGTTCGATAATAAAGATTTCCAATAATAATACCGGTTCGGCTGGTACTTGCATGTACAATTTGTCCATTTCCGATAAACATTGCCACATGCTCTACTTCTCCGCTTCCATAGAATACCAAATCTCCCGGACGAAGCTGATCTACTGAAATCTGTGTTCCATTATATTTAAACTGATAGCTGGCACGTCTTTCCAAACTATAGCCAAACTCTGCATAAATCAATTTTACAAATCCAGAACAATCTGTTCCATGTGTCAAACTGTTTCCTCCATATACATATGGATTTCCGACAAACTGCAGTGCATAAGTAACGATTGCCTCTCGAAGAGAAGAACTTGCTTCGCTTACCGCTTCTGCTGACTGTGCTGGTTCACTTGCAGGAGCAGGATCTGGTGCAGTGCTTGGACTCGGACTTGGAGTCGGATTAGAAGCCGGAGCTTGATTTCTGGCTGCATTTGCTGCTGCGGCAGCGGCTTCTGCTCTTCTTCTAGCTTCTTCTGCCCGCTCTGCGGCAAGACGCTGTTCTTCTAACTTTGCCCGTTCTTCTTCAATCGAAATTGCCGTATCAAATTCAATTCGAGTATCCAAAAATTCCAAAGAAACCCAGCCTTTTGTAGTATTATCTAATTCAATTTTTCCCCAGCCGTCTTTCTCTTCTTCTACAACAAATTCCGATCCTCCTGCTACCATATCAATACAATCAGATTCTAATGAAGCCTCTGCACGAACTCGAAGTGTAGTAGTATTGACTACGCCAAATTCTGTAGCAAGTTCGGCTGCCAAAGCTTCTGCCTCTGCTCCGGTAACAAAAAATTCTGCTTTAATATATCCTTTTACTGAACCAGATTCAATTCGATACCAATCGTCTACTACCTCTAAAATTGTTGCTGCACAGCCATCATAAATCTTTCCAAGAATCTCTCCTTCTGTACTTGGCTCGCTTCTTACATTTACATAATCCGATACACGAGAAACTGCAATCGTATCAAATATAGAAGTTTCCTGCCCTTCTGGTGTCTGTACCGATTCTTCTGTTTCTGTCGGCACTTCTTCTGCTGGCTGTACCAAATTTTCTTCTGAAACAGATTCTGTCGGCTGTGTGGTATCTTGTACAGATTCTGATTCGCTCGGCTGTTCTGTTTCACTAAGAGGCGTTGGCTCATTTGTCTGTACTGGTTCTTCTGCTCTAGCAGTTCCAGACATTATCCCCTGTTTTTCAAAGAATTCTGCTTTTACATATCCTTCCTTTGAATCAGATTTAATTCGATACCAGTCATCTACTTCCTCTAAAACAGTAACAACACTTCCCTCATATACAATTCCTAAAACATCTCCATCTGTACTTGGCGTATATCTTAAATTTACATAATCAGAAGCCTTACAAATCGCTGTTTCAATCACAGACTGTGCTGAATTTTCTGATTGTACAGCAGACGCCATTGTAAAATATTCTGCCTTGCTATACCCCTCTACTGAACCTGACTTAATATGATACCAACCATCCTTCGCTTCTAAAATTGTTACAGCGTTGCCTTCATATACAATTCCAACAACATCTCCGTCTGTACTTGGTGTACTTCTGATATTTACATAATCAGTCGCATTGCAGACCGCAGTTGTCACAGTCGGCTGTATCAGATTTTCTACTCCGGTCAGCTCTGTTAAAAAGAACTCCGCTTTACAATATCCCTGTACTGTATCTGTTTTAATTTGATACCAATCTCCCGCTTCCTCCAATACAGTTACTACTGCGGCATTTTCTATCTTTCCTACAACTTCTCCCTCTGTACTTGGTGCATTTCTTACATTAATATAATCCTCAACTTTAGAAATTGCCTGAAATAATCCTGACTGCTCTGGTACAGTTTCTTCTAAATTCTCTACTTGTGTATTCTCTTCTGGCTGAGCCTCTCCACCCTCTGTTTCATTCTGTACAGAAGGAGCTGTCACACCCTTATTTTTCTCTATTGTTGTTTCTGTTTCCTGATTTCCAACTTGAACCGCATCTCGCTGCACTCCTGCTGTAGACATCACTCCATTTGCTTCCCCTGCACTAGTAGTTTCCGCTACATTTGATTTGGTTTCATTTTGATTTGAATATGTATTTCCGCATGATACTGCAGAAGCTGACAATAATGCTGCTAAAGCCAATGTATATACCCGTTTATTTATCCTTCTTTTCTTCATTTTTTCTCCTATCCGAATTCCTATTTCAGTCCCTTTTTGCACTTTCTTCCCACTTTATGACATATGTTACAACATTATTAAAAATCTCCCCACAAGGATAACAAATCTGTCGCTCTTTGTCAAGTAATTGTAAGAAAAAAGAAAAATATACCACAATGTATCTTTATCTGCTTCTCAAAAAAGACGCCAAAATCGAAAAGAGAGCCACTCCAAATCCACTTTCGCTTAGTATTTCCTATTTTCATAGCGGACACTAAGACGCTAAAACACAGCGTCTAAGTACCGACGGGAAATGATAACCCTTCGCAGACCTTCCTTCCGAGTTCAGCGTCCCCCTTGCAAAAAAATTAAACCTATAAGTCAGACAAATCCTTTCAACATGAGAAGTATCAAATCCAAAACATTTTCATTCATTCTATATATCTTTTTTTGATATATTCCCCCGCCATGATACATTATACAGCGCAATCTGACAAAATACAAGATTTCTTCTTCGAATCCACTCTATTTTTTACTCATATATCCGAATATACCGATAATCCTCTGTTTCAACCTTATATTCATCGACTACACTTTCTCCATTCTCCTTATCAATTACTACCCTCACCTCTGTTTCACCCGTAACTCGATCATCGCTAATCACTTTTCCAAATATATCTTTTAATTTTCCATCGTGATATTCATAAACATTCATAGTCCAAGCTCCCATTCTGCTCCCATATCCTTCTTCTTGTACTAAATATCCATCTCCCATAAACAGCCCAAGATGTGGATCACCTCTCATTCCTCCTGCATAGGAATCCATCACGGAAAGACTTTCTTCACTCTCTTTCCATGATCCATCTTCTTGCTGTAAAATAATAAACAAACGCCGATCATTGTCCTTAGCATAAACAGAATCTCCATCATGAAAATCCCCATTTACTACAAATGCCGCATCCATAAGCCCGTCCTGATTTAAATCCCCTTCTGTATAATCAATACATTCATACTCTTTTATATCAGGTCTGTGTTCTACCATCCAATTATCCACCACTGCCTGCTGCTCCTCTGATACACTATTTCTTCCATAAGAAAAAAACGGCACTGTCCATACCACTTGAAACTCTTTACAAGGATTTCCAAAAACAGATACCCACATCAGCTCTTCTTTATCAGCAAGCGGCGAAAAATCTCCAATTTGATTATCGGAAAGACCAACCTGATTCAAATGAGAAAGACCAGCCAAAACCGATATATCTGAAATCTGATTCTGATCCAAAGCCAAATCAAATAAATTTGTCAAATGTTCCAACGGTCGAATATCACGGATCTGATTAATTGCTGCTCCCAACCGTTCTAACTTTGTCAATCCGGCAAGCGGCGTTAAATCTGTAATTGCATTTTCATTTAAATTTACTCTACGAAGTTCAGTTAAACTACTTAAAAATCCAATTTCCTCTATTCCGCAGTCCTGCAGACCCAAATCCTGCATCTTTGTTAATTTTCCAACAGTTTCAATATATTTCGCCTCTGAATTACCAGCAAGTGCTAATTCCACCAATCGAGGCAATTTCTCTAATATACGAAGATCTGCAATAGGAGTATAATAAAGAGAAAGCCTCTCTAGCTGCGGCATTTCTTCCAAAAAAGTAAAATCTGTTATCTGACACTCAGGTAAATAAAGTTCTGTTATACTTTTCATTCCCCCAAGAAAAGAAAGATCGATTTCTTCTCCTGTATGATAACTTAAATAAAGCTCTTCTAGCTGAGAAAGTTCCGCTATCGGCGTAAAATCCTCAATTTCAGACTCCCACTTATCAAACTCAATCTGTAGCCTTTTCAAATTTGGAAAAAATCGAAGATCTTCCAAAGAAAATCCCTCTTCCTCACTGCGATAATCCTTTAACAGCAAAAATTCACACTGTTCCATCTTTTGTAAAATCGTTTCTTTTGTATCTTTGTCCTCTATATCAATACTATGCCATACACAAATAGCAAATTTTTCACATTTTAATAACTTCTTCAACTTTGCCTCTCCGGTAAGTTCCTCTATTTCCTCTCCCAAATCTATTTCCTGCTGCACTGTTATTTCAGATTCACAGATACTATCCAAATAAACTTCTCCCTCCACCTCTTCCTCTATCATAGAATCAACTCCTGCTTCCAAACGACTCTGCCCACACCCAGTCAAACATATACCCCCAAAACATCCCCACAGCATAACCTTCCATAACCATTTTTTCCATCTCCTTCTATTATTTTCCATTTATTTTCTCCCTCCTTTTTTCTTCTCCAATCCATTATAAAAAATTTATTTTCAAAACACTATAACGTTTTCTTTTTTTCAAAAAACTTTTCCAAAAAGATCATCTACTTATGATAAGGTTCATGACAAGCAATCCGAAAAGCCCGATAAATCTGCTCCAAAAGAATCACTCGCATCAACTGATGAGGAAATGTCAAATCCGAAAAACTAATCCTTTCATCCGCACACTCCAATACACGCCTATCCAACCCTAACGATCCCCCAATCACAAAAACAATATGACTATGCCCTCTCACTCCAAGCTCTTCTATCTTCTTAGAAAACTGCACCGAATCCATTTTCTCCCCCTCTATCGCAAGCACAATCACATAAATATTCTCTCTTTGAATCACCCGAAGTATCCTATCCCCTTCCCGCTCCTTTATCTGCCTCTCCTCCGCCAAAGAAGCCCCATCCGGTGTCTTCTCATCTGCTACCTCCACAATCTCTACCTTACAATAACGAGAAAGCCTCTTCCGATACTCCTCTACCGCCATAACAAAAAACTTCTCCTTTATTTTCCCCACAACAACCAACGTAATCCGCATCCTTCTCTCCTCCTTCCACATCCATCATAACCTCCCTAAAACTAAACAAAGAAATTTTTCTCCTACTACTCACCCACCAAACACTCATTCATTTTACTGATACTTTTCCCACTCACCATACGTTGATGCACCACTCCAGTAACATATTTCCTTTACATCAACATATATACAAAAAAACAGGAACTATATCACTACAGCTCCTGCTCATCTACCTATCTAAATAAAAACAACCTATCACCAAACACAGCCGAAAGTGAACGAGAGATCTATGAAGGGTCATCCTTTCCCATCGGCACTTAGGTGCTGTGTTTTAGCACCTTATGTGTCCGCTATGAAAATAGGAAATGCTAAGCGCAAGCAGTCCCGGAATAGACCTCTCGTTCGATTTCAGCATCGGTATTCGATTCAGCATCCAATATTTGATTTCAAAATCCAGCTTCAATTTCAACATTCGCCATTCGATATCAACATCTAATATTTGCTGCTCAACACCTACTTTCCAGAGAGGTACTCATGAATCCCCTTCGCTCCAGCCTTTCCAGCCTCCATAGCAAGAATTACAGTAGCCGCTCCTGTCACTGCATCTCCTCCAGCATAAACCCCTTCTTTTGTAGTCTTCCCATTCTCTGCCTCAGCAATAATACATTTATGCTTATTAACTTCCAATCCTTCTGTAGTAGAAGAAATCAAAGGATTCGGCGATGTTCCAAGTGACATAATTACGGTATCCAGTTCCAATTCAAACTCTGATCCCGGAATCTCCACAGGACGTCTTCTGCCGGAAGCATCTGGTTCTCCAAGTTCCATCCGAATACAGCGCATCCCTTTTACCCATCCGTTTTCATTTACCAAAATTTCTACCGGATTTGTCAGCAGGTCAAAAATAATCCCTTCTTCTTTTGCATGGTGTACTTCTTCCACTCTTGCCGGAAGTTCTTCTTCACTTCTGCGATATACAATATGTACCTCAGCCCCAAGCCGAAGTGCCGTTCTTGCTGCATCCATAGCAACATTTCCGCCGCCGACTACAGCAACTTTTGTCCCTGCTACAATCGGAGTATCATACTCTTCTTCAAATGCTTTCATCAAATTGCTTCTGGTCAGATATTCATTTGCAGAAAATACCCCATTTGCATTTTCTCCCGGAATACCCATAAACTTTGGAAGCCCTGCACCTGAACCAACAAATACTGCTTCAAATCCTTCTTCTTCCATCAATTCGTCAATCGTAGTAGATTTTCCAATTACCACATTGGTTTCAATCTTTACACCCAGCTTCTTTAAATTCTCAATTTCTGGCTTTACTACCCCTTCTTTTGGAAGACGGAACTCTGGAATTCCATATACCAATACTCCGCCCGGCTCATGCAGTGCTTCAAATATCGTAACATCATAACCTAACTTTGCCAAATCCCCTGCACAAGTTACACCAGCAGGACCAGAACCGATTACAGCAACCTTTTTTCCATTCAGCTTTTCTGGTTTTTCAGGAGAAATACCATTCTCTCTTGCCCAGTCAGCTACAAAACGCTCTAATTTTCCAATCGAGATCGGCTCTCCTTTGATACCACGAATACATTTTCCTTCACACTGACTTTCCTGTGGACATACACGACCACATACTGCCGGAAGTGCAGAAGATTCCGAAATAATTCGATAAGCTTCCTTGATATCTCCCGTTTTTACCTGTGCAATAAAATTCGGAATATCAATAGCAACCGGACATCCTGCCACACATTTTGCATTTTTACAATTTAAGCAACGAGTTGCCTCTTCCTGCGCTTCTTCCATATTATAACCTAAACATACTTCTTCAAAATTCTTTGCTCTTACCTTTGGTTCCTGTTCCCGAACAGGTACTTTTTTTAATACATCTGCCATTATTTGTCACCTCCGCAGCCACAGCCGCCATTCTTATGTGTAGCACCTTCCTGTAATTTCAGCATTGCCCGTCCTTCTTCTGTCTTATACATCTGCTGACGTTTCATTGCTTCGTCAAAGTTTACTAAATGTCCGTCAAATTCCGGTCCATCTACACAAGCAAATTTTACTTCATTTCCAACCGTTACACGACAAGCACCACACATACCTGTTCCATCTACCATAATCGGATTTAAGCTGACAATAGTAGGGATTCCCAATTCCTTTGTAAGAAGTGCTACAAACTTCATCATAATCATCGGTCCAATCGCTACGCAGACATCATATTTTTTCCCTTGATTGTTGACCAAATCCTTTACTACATCCGTTACCATTCCTTTTCTTTCATAAGAACCATCATCAGTTGTCACATAAAGATTTCCTGCAACAGCTTTCATCTCTTCTTCCAAAATCAACAGATCTTTTGTCTTTGCACCGATAATTACATCTGCTGCAATCCCATGTTCATGAAGCCATTTTACCTGAGGATAAACAGGTGCAGTACCAACGCCGCCTGCTACAAATAACATTTTCTTATTTTTCAGTACTTCTATCTCTTCTTTTAAAAATTCAGATGGTACTCCTAAAGGTCCTGTAAAGTCACGGAATGAATCTCCTTCCTGTAAAGAAGCCATCTTTTCTGTCGACGCTCCTACTACCTGAAAAACAATCGTAATCGTGCCTTCTTCTCTATTATAATCACAAACAGTAAGCGGAATCCTTTCTCCTTTCTCATCCATTTTGGCGATAATAAACTGTCCCGGCTGGCAGGAATTTGCAATTCGCTTCGCCTCAACATCCATCAAAAAGATCTTATCGGCAAGCTTTCTGGCCTTTAAAATTTTGTACATCTTTTCGTTTTCCTCCATTCTGCTGCTTATCACAGCCTATTCCTTCTTAGTATTATTCGGAGATTTCCTGTGTAGGTTCTTCAGCTATCTCAACTACAAAATGATAGATTCCCTCGATCTCACGGTTCAGTGCATAAACATCCCCTTTCTGTGTAGTAACAGCATATAATTTATCATTTAACGTAGTTGTTTTACCGGAAGCGGTTCTTCTTAAGGTAAAGATATAGCTCTCCTGCCCGTCCACCTCCGTCAGCGAAACAAATTCTACGGAAATCTTTTCATCATTTGCCCGATTTCCATTTAAATCAGACATCATTCCAATTTCTACCAAATAATTTTTTAATTTAATTATTGCCGCATCATAGCCAAACGGACGATTAATCGTACAGGTATAATTTCGTTTTGCTACACTGCTGACCATACCATAGCGATCAATTACAATCGCCGAAAAAATAACATCGCCTATTGGCATTGTAATTGCCTCTGTAAAAATATAGCCGTTTTCTTTTGTCGGGGTTGTCCCATCAATCGTAAAATATGCAGTCGAACCCTCCTGTGCCTCTAATGTAATCATTTCTCCATAACTATAAGTACCGCTTATAGGCGAAATTTTAGGGGATTCCGGCTTTACCAAAGTAATCTCATAAATCGCCTTTAACTCTTCTCCTGCCAGTTCTGCTTCATTATAAGCAACTGCACGTAAAGTTGTTCTCCCTACCTTTTCAAGCTCGATTGGTTCTAAATATTTTGTACTTTGCTGAGTCGGTGCAGAGCCATCCAAAGTATAATAAATTACTGCATTTTTTTCACTGGCAGTCAGATGAATGGTCAGATAATCATGATACTCTCCCTGCGGAATATCCACTGAAACAAGAGCCGTCTGATACTCCGATAAGGCATCTCCTATCGCTGTACCTTGCGTATCCTTTAATACCCGGTTCATAAGTTCTGTATTTCCAGAAACCTCGCATACTTCCATCAATTTTTTATAATATTCTACAGATGGTTTTATATTGACCACTTCTAATAATAACTCCTGCGTTCTATCATAATCTCCCAGTTTTTCATATACTCCCGCTGCCTTCAAACGCACATCCACATTTGATTTCTCATAATTCATCGCTTCCATATAGTAGTCTAATGCAGTACCATATTCCCCCTTTGCTTCATAAAACATCCCCTGTTGATACTGGTAATCAAAACTATGCTCTTTTTGATAACGCAGATAAGAGATTGCTCCAACTGCAATTCCACACAAAAGAAACAACAAAAAAATCCCACATAAAAGGATCTGTGTCTGTTTCCGCTTTTTTTTAATCTGAAACTGCCTTTTCTTCTCTTCCTCTATTTTCTGAACTTCTTCTAATGTATCCAGATCCTGTGTAAATCCTTTATGTGGTATCTCGACAGAGGCTTCTAATTCATCCTCTAATGGGTTATATTCTGGAACAATCTGTATCGCTGTTCCGCATTTCTGACAGAATACCTCCCCTATATCTACCTCGTTTCCACACTTTTTGCATTTCATAAAAATACTCTCCTCACCGTATTGCTGAAACAGATCTGATAGAATCCCGGATTATTATAGCATATTCAGCTTTTCTCTGCAATAACTAAAATATAGGTATTCAGGCTAAACTTATAAACTTAAAAAAATAAACTTTTGATTTTACAAGAAGATGAGATAAGAGCTTTTTAGAATTTTCAAGCAGAAACTCACTGACAGTATATGATTTTTATAGAGAGGGAGGACACTAGAGAACGCCAGATTCGAAAACGGTGGGCAGCCTGCTGTCCCGGTTTCCAAAAAGCAAGAAGTTCTAAGACTTCTGCCTTTTCTTTTATCCAACCGGACAGACCGGGGCGCAATTCGCCCTCACAACAACCGAAACGAAACGGGTGTAAGGAAGGGTTTTACCAGCCATAAAAGATCCTCTTTTCTATCATTCGGGCTAAACACGCCCCTTTTTTTTCACACCCTGCATGGAAGCAGGATGTGAAAAAAATCTTAGGTTTTCGAGCAGAAGTCCAAGAACTTCTAACTTTTTTCCAAAGTCACTGCAGGCTGCCCACCGTTTTCGAATCTGGCTGTTTCTTGGCTTCGGAACAAAAAAAGAATCAACAGCGAGAGGCGGTTTGCTTCTGTCCTTTGCCAGCGACTTCGAAGAACGATTAGAAAGTCTTGGGCTTTCTTACCGTTTGAACCGGAGCAGGAAAAAGGTGTTATTTCCTCCTATTCTTTCCTTTTCGCTTTGTAATACATATAATAGATCGTTCGATTGTATAATCGAACGATCTATGCAATAAAAAAGAACGATCCCTTTGCAGATTCTGATACGCAAAAAGAAAACCGAAAACTTTTCCATCAGAAAAACTTTCGATTTTCTTTTTTATCTATCTTTATTTTCTAGCGATTAGTTGAAACATTAGCTGCTGCATTTACCGTATCCTGTTGTGGACGAACCATATCAACTACTGTAACTCTGCAGGAAACCATCTTTCCGTTCAAATCGGCTACAATATAGGTTGTTCCTGGTCTTCTTGCCGTTACAATTCCGTTTCTAGATACAGTTGCAGTTCTTTTATCTCTGGAAAACCATCGAATAGTAGCATCTGGATCATCTAAATACAAATCAAATGTATCATATTTTTCCAATGTAATATCTGTTGCTGTCAAACCGATTACATGAACGATACAAGTTCCTTCTACCCCGGAAGTAATTCCGATTTTCGTAATCGTACATGTTCCCGGTCCTACTGCCACTACATTTCCTTCTCCGTCTACTGTTGCAACACCAGTATCATTTGAACGCCACTCTGCACGTTCTGTTGTATTATTTGGATAAGTTCTGTCTGTCAGCCTTCTGCTTTCACCCAATACCATTGTTGTTTCCGTTGAATTCAAACGAATCGATGTAATCGGAATATAAGGCCGTACCATTACAATACACTCTCCATATACTCCGCTGTTATCTGTTGATTCTACACGAATCCTCGTTTCACCCTGTTTTAATGCCTGCACCACACCAAGGCTGTTTACCGTAGCTACAGAAACATCAGAAGAGGTCCATTTTACATCCGTTACACTCGCATTTTGAGGAGAAATCGTATAAGTTAATGTATGTTCATCCCCCTCCATCATAATCAAAGAAGTTTCACTTAACTGAATCTTTGTTATCGGATTAATAACCTTCACTTTACAGGTTGCAGAAACTTTACTGCCGTCTTTTGCCGTTGCCGTAATAATAACTTCACCAAGTGCAACACCATGTACATACCCTTCCGAATCAACAAAGGCAATCGAAGGATCACTTGAAGACCACTCCAAATCCCGAATGGTAGCATTGGCAGGTGTTAATGTATAAGAAATCTTTTTATTTTCTCCTTTTGGAAGATACATATCTGTAATATCAAATGTAATTCCTGTAATATCCTGCTGCACGGTAACTGTACAGGTTGCAATCAATCCTCTGTCATTTGTCCGAACAATAATAATCGCTGTACCGCCGGCAACACCAGTAACTAAACCATCTTCTGATACAGTAGCCACAGCAGTATTACTAGAAGTAAATGTAACTCCTCTGTCATTTGCATCACTTGGAAGCACTGTAGCTTTTAAAACAAATGTTTCTTCTGGATCAATCGTCTTTTCCCGATAGTTTAATGTAATACCGGCAACCGATTCTATAACAGTCACACGACATTCTGCTGTAATTTCCGGATCGTCAACTGAGGTAGCTGTAATAATACAAGTTCCGGTAGAATTTGCAGTAACTGTTCCCTCATCATCTACTGTACAGACAGATTCATCTGAACTGCTCCATGTTACAGCTCTGTCAGCAGCATTTTCAGGAAGCACATTTGCACTTAAAAAGAAAACCGTTCCTTTCTTTACAACCAAATCAGTATAATTCAATTCAATCCGCTCTACCGGGTTTAAAACAGTAACCATAACCTGCTTTGATAATCCGTTTGAAGTCGTACAGGTAACAAATGTTGTACCAGGAGCTACAGCAGTAATTACACCTGCTTGATTTACCGTAACCACTTCTTCATTTGCACTTACCCAAGTTACTCTTGGATCTGTCACATTCTCTGGTGTCAATACCGGGGTTACAGAAATAATATCTCCAACCCGCATTTCAAATGGTCCCGGAGGATTTAATTCCAACCCGTCCGCTGCATTTTCAATCGTAAAGATACAAAAGTCCGCTGCCGCAGGCAATCCAGATACATTGGCAGTGATTCGAACTGTACCAATATCTACATAAGTAACCGTAGCTCTTAAAGGATTTTCCGGATCTGGCGTTACCGTTGCAATATTCTCATTTGAGGTAGACCATTCAATTCCCACATGTTCCGAATCCGTATAACCTTCCGGCTGAGGCGTTGCAATCAAGATAAAGGTTGCTGTATTCTCCTGAGAACCTTGTGGAGGAAGATAACCTTTTACTTCATGCTCATTTAAAGTAAGTCCTGTCACCTCAGAAACAACTTTAATCGTAATAACCGCAATCTCTGTCTGTGCCTCATCATTTGTTACCGCTGCCACATAAGCTTCCCCGACTTGAAGACCTTTTACTTTTGTCTTTAAAATATCACCCGGATCATCTGTCTTTTCCAATATCTCTGTTGCCAAAGGCTGCCCTTCTACATCCTTTAATACCCATTTAATCTGATCTTCGGTAAAAGATGTTCCCTCTGTATCCAAAATCAACTCCAAATTGGTAGAACCGCCAACCGAAATAATGGAAGATGGCGTTGCCTCAATTCGAGCCCCATTAATCGCCGGAATAACCGTTACATAAAAGTTCGCACTTACTGTTGTTCCATTGATTTCATAAGTAGCCGTACAAAGTACAGGTGTATTATTCGTACTAGCCAAACCTGTAACTAAAGCAGTCGTACGTCCTGTCGATTCAATCGAAATATAATCCTCCCATCCTTCTGCCACACTCCAGCTTACCGCATTTCCTGCTTCAGCAGCAGAAATAAATGCCTGAATTTCAAAACTATTTCCAACCGCAATCGAT
This sequence comes from uncultured Lachnospiraceae bacterium, assembly GCA_910585855.1. Lineage (GTDB taxonomy): Bacteria > Bacillota > Clostridia > Lachnospirales > Lachnospiraceae > MGBC114844. The sequence goes on from CAJUGZ010000015.1 coordinate 19,280, forward strand.
TTCCTTGTTTCGCTTAAAGTCATAGTATCTACCACTTTAATAACAAATTCTCCGTTTCTTCCATCGCCTCCTAATGTGATCGTTTCTCCATTTCCTTTTACTTCACACTTCATATCCACTCTTCCGCTTTCTTTCCCCGTCAAAGTAATAGCAGAATAACCATTTGCAGAAGTAGTACCGCTTACGGTAAAATTTTTAGGCTGTGGCTTCTGCGTAGCACCCGAACCAGTTGTAATTTGCACCCATTCCCCTGCTCCATCCTTATAATACCACTGATAAGTATATCCTGGTCCTTCAATATTGGTTGATAACTGAATCGTTCCACCTACAGTAATTACCTCTGAAGCATAATCAATAATCTCTCTTGAAGCAGTTCCTTTTAATATATCCGACTCTACAATTACCTCAACTGTATCGGTTACACTGCTTCCTACAGAAGCAAAATGTTCCCATCCATCATAAAGAGCAGTTGCTTCCAACGTTACCCGACCATAATTTTGTGCAGTAATTCCATCTTCTCCAATTACTAATACACTGTCTTCTGCCGTTCCTCTTAAAGGAGCTGTATAAGCAGAATAACTGGTCCATCCAAGACTATTATTTCTATCATTTGCTAAAACACGATAATCTCTTTTATCACCATACCGCAAAGTCAAACTTTTTGCTGTATCTTTAAACTTTGCAGCGTTAATTACATCATAAGAACATTCTACATATTCATTCGCTCTAGAATCTCCTCCTCGATAAATACGTCCTATCATTCGGGTAATACCACCTGTTTCCAATGCATCCAATTTATAAGACCATATCGTAAGATCACTAGCTACTCCTGGTAAAGAACCTGACTGTCCCAATTCTTCTGGTTTATTTACAATTTTTGATGTTGGGGTCAACATCTCTTCTGTTATCTTCACATTATCTAAATTTTCCAAAGCAATATTAGCCGGAGATATCGGAGAATAATTTCCTTTTGCATCCAAAAAAAACCAATAAATTGTACAAGGCTCTAAGTTTGCATTGTTATTTGTATAAATTGTAATAGAATTACCATTCTCTTCACTAAAATCAGTATAATCTCTTGCTACATTTCTTGGATAACTATAAATCTGCAATGGACTTCCAATAACAATCGATCTACTAATATTAATAACCGCTTCCTGTTCTCCACTCCGAAATCCCTTTATATTAAAATTTACCTTAACAAGTCCAGCTGTTTTTGGATTAATCAACAATGCCAATTCTGTAGCCTTTCCTGTCCCAGTAAATGTTGTTCCACTAGCACTCGACCATGGATCCCCATCATATGGTGGCTTCATAGCTGGAGTAATTCCTACAATCTGATCTGCCTGATTAGCCTCACCATCAACAGTATAACTCCATACAATCTCATCCACTACATCTGATAAATCAGCCGCTACATCCCCTGCAATTGACAATCTTGCTGTAACAGTACCTGTACTTGGCATTACAAAACCATCGCCCCCACGCACTTTCATATTCCATTGTACCTGCCGAATACCATCTGGATCAGTAAAATCCACATCCGAGCCATCATCCTGCTGTGTAACAAACCACATCTTATACTGACCACTTGCCGCATCTGGCGGTGTTGTCGTTTCTGGCGGTGTTGACGGTTGTGTAGGATCTGTTACATTTCCACCAGCATTAACAATCCCCCTTTCCATCCCTTGTAACCCAAGCACTCCCCCTAAAAATAAAATAACTGCTAAAATCGCCCATACTCTTCTTAATCTTAGTCGCATTACACATTCCTCCAAATTTTATCCATTGCATGAAACCCTATTTTAATTACAGCAAAAACTCTTCTCTCTAAATCACCGTATCATCTTATATATCGGAATCCATTAAAAATTATTTAGAAATTTCCAGCACTTTCTGCCTACTCAAACCAATTTCCTATTCCAAAAACCTGTTCCATTCCTATTCACATTCTCAGTCAACATACCAATTTAACATTACAACAAACATTTTACTATTTATTATAATTTTTTCAGTCTAGATGACACAGCCGAATGCCGATCGATGCAGGGTCATCATTTCCCGTCGGCACTTAGACATGGTATTTTCGTGCCTTATGTGTCCGCTACGAGGAAATGCTAAGCACAAGCGAACTTGGAATCAATTTCCATTCGGATTTCGGCATCCTCCACTCAGCTTCAAAAAATACAATTATTCGCTATAATATTCCCCCCTACTATGTATATAAACCTCTCCCTCCAAAAAAAGAGAAACTGTACGAGTTTCTCCTTCTTTTAGGGATAAAATAAAAATAAACACTACATATACCTTCTGCTTAATTCCCCCAATCCGGGATCATTTGTCCCCTGTCCTACCGCACTAAATTTCCATTCTCCATTATGCCGATACACTTCCCCAAATATTATAGCCGTCATCCCAGAGTAATCTTCCGTCAAATTATACTTACACATCTCATTATTATTTCTTGCATCCACCAACCGAATAAATGCATTTTGTATAAGCCCAAAATGCTGCTTTCTCTGAACTGCCTGATAAATATTTGCAACAATCACAATCCTGTCATACTCAGATGATATAGACGCCAAATCAATTACAATTTGCTCATCATCTCCCTCTCCAGCCCCTGTCAGATTATCTCCCATATGCTGTACTGTATTTGATTTATGCTGAAGATTTCCATAATATACTAAATCATCTTTACTAACAAATTTTCCCTTTTTTAATAAAATCGCAGATGCATCACAATCAACCGCCTGTGGTTTAAATGAAAAAAAACCTCCTTTTGTCTGTTTTCTCTCATCCCAGCCCAAACCAACTACAATTTTTGCAAGCCCGACATTCTCTTTTGACAGATTTACTTTCTGTCCCTTCTGCAAACTAACCGACATTTTTATCCCCCCTATGCTACATCAATTCCATAATGCCCGCATAACGCTGCCAGTCCCCCCTGAAAACCACTGCCAATTGCATTAAACTTCCACTCACCATTATTCCGATACAATTCTCCAACAACCAAAGCCGTTTCAATTGAAAAATCCTCTCCCAGATCATAACGAATCAACTCTGTTCCTGTTACTTCATCCACTAACCGAATAAAAGCATTAGAAACCTGTCCAAAATTCTGCCGTTTTATTTCTGCATCATAAATTGTAACCGTAAAAGCAATTTTAGTAATATTAGCCGGAACCTTCGAAAGATCCACCTGAATCTCCTCATCATCTCCATCTCCGACTCCAGTCAGATTATCTCCCATATGTTTTACTGATCCACTAGGATGATTTTGATTTCTATAAAAAATAAACTCCTTCTCCGTTGGACACCTTCCATCCGCACCAAGCATAAAGACTGATGCATCCAAATCAAAATCCGTTCCAGAATCAAACACATTTACATCCCATCCAAGACCTACCATAATCTTTTTTAATCCCGGATTTCCCTTTGTTAAGTCAACTTTCTGTCCTTTTGATAAATTAATCGGCATCCTGTTATCCTGCTACTATCCAAATAATAGCTTTTCCTTTCCTAAACTAATGAACTACCATCACCTAAACTACTATTCATAAACAATATTTCTGTTCGATTTATAAATTATACTCACATTATACTACTATTTTTTATCTTACACAAGTATAGAATTTATCCATCTTCCATTACTTATAACATCCGCCTGTTGAAAACAAACAGAAACTTTGATTCCAAAAAATGCTCATATAATAATGACCATAAAAAAATTTTTAAAATAAACATAAAAATAGCAATGCAGTCTACCAATCTGGTTAGTTTCGTTGTATAATAAAATACTTAGGAGAACTCCATATCAGATTTTTTAATGAAGCCAAAATAGACTTCGTTTTTAAAGAAATTATGACAGATAAAGCACCCCCCCTCCATTAATCACTCCTCTTTCGCCGACTATAAACAAGATAACCACCCCCAGCCAAATCCGCCAATACCCATCCAATCGGTACAGACATCCAAATCCCCTTTACCCCAATCCAAGAAATCCCAGACAATGTATATGCAAGCACAACTCTTGTACCAAGCGAAATCACAGTAAGTACCACAGACATTCCGGGTCTTTTTACAGCCCGATAATATCCATACAGCAAAAACAGCACCCCAATCCCAAAATAAAATACCGCCTCAATCCGAAGATATCCCACTCCCACCCCAATAATATCCGTTCGAGAAGCATCTACAAATATTCTCATAAGAGGCTCTGCAAACCCACAGACGAAAGCACTGATCACCAAACAAAACCCAAATACCGTCAGCACTGCACTTTTCATCCCTTTTACAATTCTCTCCCGCTTCCCTGCCCCAAAGTTTTGAGCCACATAAGTAGAAAACGCATTTCCAAAATCCTGTACAGGAGAATAAGCAAAAGAATCAATCTTTACTGCCGCCGCAAAAGCTGCCATTACCACCGATCCAAAACTATTTACCAGCCCCTGTACCATAAGAATCCCAAAATTCATAATAGACTGCTGCATACAAGTCAGTACGGACAACCCCGCAATTTCCTTTACTACCTGTCCGTCCCAATAGCAGTTCTGCCGTTTTATCCGAAGATTTAAACACTTTTTCCAATAAAAAATAAAAATCCCGATTCCAGACAAATACTGTGCCAAAACCGTAGCCACTGCAGCCCCCTTCACACCCCACTCAAATACCAATACAAAAAGCAAATCCAGCCCAATATTCACAATCGCCGATATCCCAAGAAAAAACAAAGGAACTACCGAATTTCCAATCGCCCGAAGCAAACAGGCAAAATAATTATACAAAAAAGTAGCTGCCAACCCCCAAAAAATATACCACAAATACTCCCGCATCAAATCAATTACCTGCTCTGGCACACGCAAAAACCAAAGAATCTTATCCATCCCAAGATAAATCATCACATTTAACAAAAGTGTAATCCCGCCAATCAAAACAAAAGAAAGAAAAAATCCATTCTTCAGCCGCTCAAAATTCCTGCTGCCAAACTGTATTGAAAAAAAAGCACTGCTTCCCATACAAAGCCCAAGCAAAATAGAAGTCAAAAAAACCATCAATGTATAAGAAGAGCCAACCGCCGCCAAAGCATTTTCTCCCAAATAACGACCCACAATAAAAGTATCTGCAATATTGTATAACTGCTGAAGCAGATTTCCTATCATAAGAGGAAAAGCAAATTTCAAAAGATTTTTTGTAATTGCTCCCTCTGTCAAATCATAATTCAATCCTATCCCTCTTTCTACTCCATTCTAATCTTCTCTCCACCTAAAAAACTTCACTTAACCCATATCCTTTTTTCCAGAGAGGACGCCAAAATCCAAAGGAAGGCCTATGAAGGGTCATCATTTCCCATCGGCACTTAGGCACGGTCTTTTCGTGCCTTATGTGTCCGCTACGAGGAAATGCTAAGCAAAAACGAACCCGGAATAGACCTTCCTTCCAATTTCAGCGTCCCACTCTTAACTTCTAAAGGTTCTTCTCCCACTCTGCTTCTCGAAATCCCACCAGCACAATATCCTCCAGCACCAAAATCGGTCTTTTCACCAACATTCCATCTGTAGCCAATAACTGATACTGCTCCTCTTCACTCATATCCGGCAGCTTTTCCTTTAAATTCTTTTCTTTATAAATTACACCGCTGGTATTAAAAAATCGTTTTAACGGCAGTCCGCTCTTTTTATGCCATTCCTTTAATTCCTCTACTGTAGGACGATTCTCCTTAATATGCCGATCGATATATTGGCATCCCTTTGCATCCAGCCATTTCTTTGCCTTCTGACAAGTTGTACACTTTGGGTATTCTAAAAATAACATATTCTGTTCCTCCTATGCTCTGCTGTCTATTTTTTACTAATCAATCATCCAAAAAACCTTCTACCCACTTTCCATATTCCTCTTTCACCTTTAGTTCATACTCCACATATAATTTCCGTCGTTTTGCCTCTACCTGTTCCTGCATAATCGGATTATAACCAACCTTTTGTTCTTCTCGAAAGTAAACCCCTATCCCTCTCTTCTGCCATCCGGGAAGATCATTAAAATTAATTCCTCTCTCAAACAACAGTTCATTTTTGAATGCAGTTGTCCTACCCTGTAAATATTCTGTCGCTTTTAACTTACTGTTTCCTTCCTTTCGAAGTGTCCAATAACACCAAGCATTTAAAGCATTGCGATGTGCATCCTCCTGCCTCCATACAAAATAATCCCTCACCCTTTCCCGATTTGGCAGAGGAATTACCCTGCAGTCAAACACTGCTATCCGTCCAAGTGCAAGAGAAAAAGCCGCACTTGCCTCACCTGCCAAAGTAGAATTAATCTTTCGCACTTTTCTCCCAAACGTCCTGTCTTCTGGATGAAACAACAAAGAAATCTCATCACTCTCAGTAAAACCATAAACAACCCGAAATCCGCAATCCATCAGATGCAGAACCGTTTTCACCATAAGATCCCGAAACCGCACATCAAAAGGCGCTTCAAACTGACAAACTTCCTTTGTAAGTTTTGTAAAAGTCCGGCCATCCAATCGAACTGCCAAATACAAATCCGGCAAAACAATTTGATCTAGTGACTGTTCATATACTCTCATTTTTATATCAAATTCATCAAACTTCATCCCTATCTTCCTCCCAATTCTCCACTCTCCAACCTCCCTTTTCCATAGCCACATAATAAAGCAAATCAAACCCTTCCCTATAATCAGGAAGCTCCAATTTTCTAAAGGTAGCAGCGACGGCACAGCGAGAAACCTTCGCCTTGCCCTCCCTTCTCTCATTTCTTTCCATACATTCCCCCACACAAGACTGAAAATAATACCCAACTACCCGATAACCATACTGTCTTGCAGCAGCAATATATTTCTTTCGATCCTCCTGTGTAGGATTCGTATTATCCACTACAAAACCGATTCCCTGCTCCAAACACTGCTCCATTTTTATCCGTTCTTTATTTCGTGTATGCAAAATATCCAAACTAACCTGTTCATATCCCTGCGAAAAAAACTCCCGATAAAAACTGCTCTTTCCACTAGCCTGTATTCCAATAAATAAAATCATAGTCTTTTCACTACTAAATTCACTCTTAAAGATATTTTTCTCTCCTCTCTCAGCTATAACTACTAACTACAAAATGATATTGCTGTACAATTACTCTATTTTCCGTTGGAAGTACGCAGCCAAAATCCGAAGGAAGGTCTGCGCAGGGTCATCATTTCCCGTCGGCACTTAGAATAGAAAATTTTACAATCTGAAAAACTCTGCCCCAGAATACTATCTGAAAAGCAGAGTTTTGTCCATTTTTCCAATTCAATTACAAACAAAAATTATCTTTGAACACGCCCAGAAGCATCGCCGCCAGCCAAAGTTTCTACTTCCTTACGAGATACCAAATTGAAATCTCCCGGAATCGTATGTTTCAATGCAGAAGCAGCTACACCAAATTCCAAAGCATCTTTAAAGTTCTTTCCGTCTACTAATCCGCAAATTGTACCACCGGCAAAAGAATCCCCGCCACCAACACGGTCAACAATCGGATGAATACTATAAGTCTTTGAATGATAAAATTCTTTGCTATCTCTGGAATAAATACAAGCTGACCATCCATTATCAGAAGCACTGCGGCTAACCCGAAGTGAACTTACACAATATTCAAAGTTATATTTCTCTACCATCTGCTCAAAAATGCTCTTATAACCGGCTAATTCCAATTCACCGCTGGTTACATCGGTATTTCCCGGCTTAAATCCTAATACTAATTCTGCATCTTCTTCATTTCCAATGCAGACATCAACATACTGCATTAAATTTGACATTACCTTCTGTGCCTTCTCAGAAGACCACAACTTTTTACGGAAGTTCAAATCTACAGAAACCTTTACTCCATGTTTCTTTGCAGCCTTTAATGCTTCTTCTGTCAATGCAGCAGCAGAATCCGATACAGCCGGTGTAATTCCGGTAAAATGAAACCAATCAGCACCCTCAAAAATCTTATCAAAATCAAAGTCAGCAGCCGTAGCTGTAGAGATAGAAGAATGTGCTCTATCATATACAACCTTAGAAGGACGCATAGAAGAACCCGACTCCAAATAATAAATTCCCAATCTTTCGCCGCACTTTGCAATATTCTTTGTTCCTACATTATATTTTCTTAATGCAGCAACTGCACATTCACCGATTTCATTATCCGGTACTGCAGTAACAAATTCTGCATCATGTCCATAATTTGCCAAAGAAACTGCCACATTTGCTTCACCGCCGCCATAACATACGTCAAATTCGTCTGCCTGAATAAACTTCTCATTATTTGGTGTTGATAATCTCAGCATAATTTCGCCCATTGTAATAACTTTTGCCATTGTTCGAATTCCTCCATTTTTTTGTTTTGATTTTTTTTCGACTTTACTACTAATTATAATAAACTGCAGCTTTTGTAAACCGCCCATTTTCCAAATCCAACCAGACGGCATCCACATTATTTTAACACAGTTATTTCTGATCGTAATCTATCTTATTTCTGTACCAAATGCAGTGCAAATCCACCAAATTCACCTTTAAAATAAACTGCCTTCATATTGCCCTTTGCATCATACTTAGCAGTATCCATATCAAATTCAAATCCTCTCTTCTCTAAGTGATAGATTGCCCGATTGATATAATTGGTCTGGATTGCCACATGTCCGTTTGCTCCCAAATAAGGTTTCTTCATCACTTCAAAACCTGTTCCTGCAAAGATAGAACTATTTCCGACTTTCTTTTCAAATCCAAACATCTTATTCAATGCTGTTGCAATTCCGTCTGCATCTTCTTCATCCTTAGCATTGATACCGATATGTTTCATCTCAAATCCTAACATCGTATCTACAGCCTGCTGTGTCAACTTCTTAATTCCTTCAAAATCACCGTTCTTCAGCATATCCTTATTTACCATCCAGCTTCCGCCACATGCAATAATTTTGCCAAAATCAAGATAAGAAGTTAAATTAGCTGCATTAATACCACCTGTAGGCATAAACTTCATAGTTGTATAAGGAGCTGCCATTGACTTAATCATATTTAAGCCGCCTGCTGCTTCAGCCGGGAAGAATTTTACTACTTCCAGTCCTAACTCAATCGCAACTTCCACATCACTTGGATTTGCTGTACCCGGTGTTACAGGAATCCCTTTATCTACACAGTATTTTACAACTTTTGGATTTAATCCCGGACTTACAATAAACTTCGCACCAGCATTTACGGCACGATCTACCTGCTCTGTTGTCAAAACAGTACCAGCACCTACCAACAGTTCTGGAAACTTTGAAGCCATAATCCGAATCGATTCTTCCGCTGCATCTGTACGGAATGTTACTTCTGCACAAGGAAGTCCGCCTTCTACCAAAGCCTTTGCCAAAGGTTCTGCATCCTCTACCTTGTCCAATGCAATTACAGGTACAATACCAATCTTGCTAATCTCTTCCAATACCTTGTTCATTTTTGCTGTCTCCTTTTCTTCACTCTTGTCAAAACAAATTTAATAATCTGCTCTGACAATCATTTACAAGTTACATTTTATTACTTAAATTTCTAATTCTACAACCAAGGCAAGTTCTATAAACATAATTTTATTATAAAATTCACCGCCTTGTTTGTCAACGCTTTTATAAGGTGTCTTCCATAAGTCTTTTGAATAGAGGACGCCAGATTCGAAAACGGTGAACCGCCTGCTGTTCCACGTTTCCAAAAAGTAAGAAGTTCTAAGACTTCTGCATTTCTATGCATCCAACCGGACAGACCGGAGCGCAATTCGCCTGCATGACAGCCAAAACGAAACTGACATCCCAAAAGACTTCACCTGCCACAAAACAATCACTCCCAAAACAGATGCAGGCTAAACACGCTCCTTTTTTTTCACACACTGCATGGAAGCAGTAT
>CAJUGZ010000016.1:0-25891 GCA_910585855.1 uncultured Lachnospiraceae bacterium
GTGAAAAAAATCCTGTGTATTTCAGCAGAAGTCAAAGAATTTCTAACTTCCCTACAAAGTCACTGCAGCCCAACAGGAGAACCAAAATCCAGCTGTTTCTTGGCTTCTGAAAAGTAAATGAAAGTGATATCATGTACTTTTAATATATGACGTTTCCTATTTTTTCCATTTAATTAAAGTCTGTTTCATATCCCAATATATATATATCAATTTTTTGCCAAATAATAGTATTTTTTCACTGTAATATGGAATAAAAGTTTCTTAGAATCTGTTTTATATTTCAATATATTAATTTTACAGCAACTTTTTTACGGAGTAACAGTATTCTTTTACTATAATACGAAATACAAATTCTTTAAATACCATGAAAAAAATACATGTAAAAAAATACGAAACAGGTTCTTAGGGTTTTTATAAATTTATAGATTTTTGGTAAAAATTTTATAATTTTTCTGACTAATACTATTTGTACAAGTTACTTATTTGTTACTTTTATTTACTAATTTCTCCTTTTAATTTCTAACTATTCTTGTATTTTCTAAAAAAATTTCCTGTTATATTTTTCTATTGGCTTTCTACTAACAGCTAGATTCCGTTTGTTGGTTTGTGCTGCAGCGACTTTGGAGAAAAGTTAGAAAGTCTTAGGATTCTGTTCGAAAATCTAGGATTTTTTGCGTTTCCTGCTTTCATGCAGGGAACGCAAAAAAAGGTGCGTGTTTAGCCCGTGTTTTTAAGAAAGAGATAGGTTATGGTAGAGAAAATCCTTCCTTACACCAGTTACGTTTTGCCTGCGACACGGGCGAATTGCGCACCGGTTCGTCCGGTTAGATGCGCAAAAATCAGAATCCTTAGACTTTCTTACTTTTTGGAAACCGGAGCAGCAGAGCAAATCAACAAACGGAATCTGGCGTCCACTTTACGAAAAATAATCGGCAGCAATTAAAAAAACGATCCTGAAATTCAGAAAAAATAAACCGTCAAATTTACCGTCAAAAAGATTTTTTGCTGGTAAATTTTTTTTATTCCCTGGAAGGGTTTTGATAAAAAATAAATCTGAAATATCAGCCGTCAAATTTCTGGTCAAATCGTTTAAAAATCTTTTATTTTTCTGCGAAAATTTTTTATTTCATAGAGTGGTATACTCTGCGAAAATCCTATAATAAAGTAGGAAATATATTGTTATTTGAATGAAGAGGGAGGAATATTGGAAGGTTCTATTACAATTACATATCAATTAAGGCTTTATCATAGGCATCAGGATTGGTTGATGCAGACTAGACAGCTTTATAATCGGGTGGTTTGGCATTATTATCAGATCTTGATGAAAGAATCGAACCTTTTAGAGAATAGCAATTTTCTTTTGCTTCGGATATTGGAGGAAAAGAGTATAGGGACAAAAGAGATGAGGAAAAAAGGAGAAGAGCCTCTTTGGAAATGGGAGGATTTGCCTAAAATTCCTATGTATTTTCGGCGGGCTGCGATTAATACGGCGATTGGAATGGCTCGAAGTTTAGCAGGAGGAAGTGCCTCTCAAGCAAAGGGAGTGGATTGTTCGCCGGTGTTTTATAAGGGAATGTATCGGGAATTTGGAGAAGATTCGATTCAATTAAAGTTGTACAATGGGAAAAAGTGGGTATGGGTGACTTATCCTTATACGGGACGTTCTATTCCAAAGGAAGGAAAACGATTATCTCCTACTTTAAAAGTGGAAAAGGGAGGGGCGTATTTGCATGTTCCAGTGGAATTGGCAGTAGGAGATATGCGGACAGTAAGAGAGCGAATGGAACAGGAATCTTTGATTTGTGCAGTAGCTGTTCCAGATAGTGATTGTCTAGCGGTCTGCGCTTTGATGAATCGGGATGGGTTGTTGATGGATTTTCGTTTTATAAGGGGCGGAAGGGCAAGAGAAGCACAGCGAAGGAAAATTTTGAAACGATTAGAGAAAAGCAAAAAAAGTCGGAATGGTTTTGGTAAAAGTCGAAGTTTGGAACAAAATAGAGGAGAAGGGAAAGGGAGAGAAAATGCACTTCTTTATCAGAGATTGGAACAGATTAATCAGTACTATGCTCATAAAATTAGTCGGGAGATTTTGAATTACTGTAAGGAAAAGCGGGTCAAGGTTCTTGTTGTTCCCAATTATGAGTATACAATTTCTTTTACAAAATATGCTTATCTTTCTACTAATTCTTTTCGCTGGCAGGGGAGAGTGATTCTTCGGAATTTAAAGTATAAGGCATTTCGGGAAGGGATTGTTGTAACGGCGATACGTCCTTATCATATTTCAGATCGCTGCAGTGAATGTGGGGAACAAATTCAGCGGTATAATGAGGGGCATAAAGCGAGTCGGAATTATTATGGAGGACAGTTATTTTTTTGTCCGAATGGGCATCGGGGAAATGCAGCATTGAATACTGCAAAAAATATTGGGAGATATTTCCTCAGACAATTTCAGGAAAACAGACTTTGTTCTGGTGAAAGAGAAGAAAGTTGTTTGAATGAAATTTGAATGAGCGGAAATAAAAATGCTGGAAACAGCGAAAAGATATCGGTGACAACATCGGTATTTTGGGTACAGCACCGCCTGTTTCTGCTGCTGCCTTTTTGTTGATGAATTTTGTTGATAAAAAAGGAAGAAGCACAAGCGAAGAAAAGACAAAAAGATTGTCTTAGTTGTGCTGCGAGGTATAAAAAAAGATTCGTATAAAAGAGGATTCAAAAGATTATGGAAGGGGAAAGGATAAAACGGGCATTATTGATAACAACTGTCAGTGGATTTGTACCGCAGTTTGAGCAGAGTAATGTTGCTATTTTACAGGAAATGGGATATGAAATTCATTATGCCAGCAATTTTCATCATCCCCATTATGGTTTGGATAATCAGCGATTGAAAGGAAGCGGGATTTTTTGTCATCAAATTGATTTTGTGCGTTCTCCTTTTCAGGTGGCGGCAAATAAAAGGGCATATCTTCAATTACTTGCATTATTAAAAAATGAGTCGTTTGATTTGATTCATTGTCATACGCCGATGGGAGGGGTGCTGGGACGGCTGGCAGCAAAATATAGTCAAAAACGGGAGAAACAAAGGGCATATGTCTGTTATACTGCACATGGATTTCATTTCTTTCGTGGTGCTCCTTTGAGAAACTGGTTATTTTATTATCCGATTGAGCGTTGGCTGGCTCATTATACCGATTGTTTGATTACGGTAAATAGGGAAGATTATCAGTTGGCGAAAACATTTCGGCTGCGGAAACGAAAAGGAATAGCGGGGAGAGTAGAAAGAGTTAATGGGGTAGGAATTGAGGTTGGGGATTATCAGAAGCTGTCTGGAGTGGAAAATGAAATAAAAAAACAGAAAATCGCATGGATAAGGAAAAAATTAGGAATAGAGGAATCGATGCTGTTTTTTCTTTCGGTTGGAGAGTTAAATTCTAATAAAAATCATAAGATTGTGATACAGGCATTGGCAAAGAGTAGAGCCAATATTTTTTATGCGATATGTGGAGAAGGAGATTCCCGCCTTTTGCTGCAGCGGATGATTCAGCGGTATCATTTGGAAAATCGAGTGAAATTATTGGGGTATCGGGAGGATATTTTGGAATTATTAAGGGCGGCGGACGTCTTTGTATTTCCTTCTTTACGGGAAGGGTTATCTCTTTCTTTGCAGGAAGCGATGGCAAGCGGTTTGCCTGTGATTGCTTCGGATATTCGAGGAAATCGGGAATTGATAAAAGAAGGAAAAGGCGGATGGTTAGTAAAGCCAAAAGATAAAAAGGGATGGATACAGGCAATAGAGGGATTACATAAGGCGGATTTGATTCAAATGGGAAAATATAATGCATCTTGCATAAAAAAGTATGACAAAGCGATTGTTACAAAGCAGATGAGAGCGATTTATCGTTTTTTTAGAGGAGATTACAGTTAGAAAAAGAATTTAATCGAGAGGAAAAAGAAATGTTGCAGGGGCTTAAGATAAAAATACAAGTTTTTTTGAAATATCAAAATCTGTTGGCAAATCTGGTATCAAGGGATATAAAGGTTCGCTATCGCCGGTCGGTATTGGGGATGCTTTGGACGGTATTAAACCCTCTTTTGATGATGGGAGTGATTACTGTAGTGTTTTCCACTTTGTTTCGGCAAAATATCGAACATTTTCCGATTTATTATTTATCTGGTTCTTTGATTTTTTCTTTTTCATCTGAAACAACGAGCAATGCACTGTATTCGATTATTGGAAATGCTTCTTTGATGAAAAAAGTATATTTGCCGAAATATTTATTTCCTGTTTCTAAAATTGTATCGGGATTGGTGAATTTGGGATTTTCTCTTGTGGCGATGTTTCTTGTGATGTGGCTGTTGGGTGTGGAGTATCGGGTTACGTTATTGCTTTTGCCGATTCCGATTTTTTATACCTTTTTATTTGCAACGGGATTGGGACTGCTGCTTTCTGCTGCAACGGTATTTTTTCGGGATATTTCGCATTTTTATGGTGTATTTGTGATGGCATGGACGTATTTTACCCCTATTTTTTATCCAGTAGATATTTTGCCGGAAACAGCCCGTGCGGTTATGAGCTGGAATCCGATGTTTCATTATGTGCAATATATGCGGGAATTAATTTTGGCTGGAACATTTCCTAGTATGAAGGAAAATTTGGTCTGCTTTTTATTTGGAGCAGTGATGCTGGTGCTTGGCACTTGGGTATTTTATAAAAAACAGGATCAGTTTGTACTTTATATTTAAAATATTATTTACAGGGCAGAAAAGAGGAAAAAAAGGAATGGGGACTATTATACAGGTGGAAAATGTTTCCATGATGTTTAATCAGAGCAGTGATCGGATTGATAATCTAAAAGAATATTTGATTCGGCTTTTTAAGAAGCAGTTGATGTTTCAGGAGTTTTGGGCATTAAAACAGATTTCGTTTACATTAGAACAAGGGGATTCGCTGGGGATTGTCGGACTGAATGGTTCTGGAAAAAGTACGCTGTTAAAGTTAATTGCAGGGGTACTGAAGCCGACTAAAGGAACGATTACTACAAAAGGAGCGATTGCACCGTTGATTGAATTGGGAGCGGGATTTGATGATGATTTATCGGCACAGGAAAATGTTTATTTAAACGGAGCAATTTTAGGATATTCCAAAGAATATATGGATCACAAATATCAAGAGATTATTACATTTGCTGAGTTACAGGAGTTTACCCAGCTTCCTTTAAAAAATTATTCTTCTGGAATGAAAGCACGATTGGGGTTTGCGATTGCTACTATGAATGTTCCTGATATTTTGATTTTAGATGAAGTGTTATCAGTGGGAGATTATAAATTTCAGGAAAAAAGTTTTCATCGGATGGAGGAAATTTTACATTCTGGTGCAACGGTTTTATTTGTATCCCATTCAGTAGAACAAGTCAGAAAGATTTGTAAAAAAGCACTGTGGCTTTCTAATGGAGAAATGCGGCTGTTTGGAGATGTGGATACGGTTTGCCATGCTTATGAAAGGAGTTAGAAGAAAAGGGGAAGATGAAGAAACAGTTACTATTTGTGATTACACAGTTTTATCAAGGCGGGGCAGAGCGGGCACTATTAAATTTATTTCGGCTGCTTTCTCCAGAGGAGTTTGATATTGATTTTCTTATTTTTGATCAGATTCCATTAAAAAATGCCGTTTCTTTGATACCGCAGATTCCCTCTTGGATTCGGGTTTGTCATGCAGCAGAAGAGGAAGGAAAATGGGCGATTCTTCGAAAAATCGGGTTTAAGGGGTGGCAGATGCTGACCGGACATCAGTGTTATCGAAAAAAAGCCTATCAATTTGTACAAAAAAAGCAGTATGATTTGGCATTTTCCTATGGGGAATGGATGTCCCCCGAATTTGTAGCAAAGCGGGTTTTGGCAAAAAAGAAATTGATTTGGATTCATACCGATTTAGATCAGGCGGCTTTTATAAAAGAAAAGATTCTGTTTGGATTTGATGAGGTATATTATAACTATATTTTTGTATCGGAACAGTCCAGACGGCGTGCGGAGGCACGTTTTCCGCTGATTAAAGGAAAATCTATGGTGATTCATAATCTCTGTGATGAGGAAGCAATTCGGCGGGCAGCAAAAGTTTCGGTAAAGGAACTGCAGTCTTATCCGAAACCGTGGTTATTTAGTGTGGGAAATTTAAGAGAAGAGAAAAATTATCCCAGACAGGTTGAAGTGATGCGGATTTTAAAAGAACGGGGTGTGCCGTGTACTTGGTTTTGTATCGGATCACGAGCGAATCGATTTATAGATCAAAAGGTTGTAAATTTAATTCAGGCTTATCAGTTAGAAAAACGATTTCTCTTATTGGGAGTTAAGAAAAATCCGTATTCCTATATGAAACAGGCGGATGCGGTTTTGGTTTTATCGGATTTTGAATCTTGGTCTTTGGTGATTACTGAGGCAAAGCTACTGGGTATTCCTGTGATTGCTACACCTACTTCTGGTGCAAAAGAGCAGATAGAAGAAGGAAAGACCGGACGGTTTACTTCTTTTCAAGCGGAAGAGATAGCGGATACGATTCAGGATTACTTGGCACACCCGGAGAAAAAAGAAGAAATGCAGAGAAATTTAAAAGGATTTTCTGTCAGACAGGAAGGAATCTCTGAATTTTATCGGCTGCTGCAGGAGTAGGAGGATCAGGGAAAGGGGAAATCATGAAAAAAATCCTGTATTTGTTTGATGATATTAATTATTTAAGCGGCGCACAGAAAGTAACTTTTTTTCAGATGAAATGTATGCTTTCGGATTATCAAATTCATGCTTTTTCATTGAGTAAACCAAAAAAGGAATTGGATTGTAAGGGGATTCCTATTCTTGGAGAAGAAATTTGGGAAAACGGCGAACTATTTTCAAAACGATGGACAGAAGTTTTTTTATCAAAGAAGTATTCGATTCGAAAAAAAATCAGTCGGTTTTGGTATGCGGTTTTTCGGCAGTTAGGAAAAGGGGAAACGTATTTTGAACAGCGATTTTTTCCAAAATTAAAAAAGATATGGGAGGGATATGATTGTGTTATTGTGGTTAGTGAAGCGTCAAAACTGCGTGGAATGGTATCTCGTTTAACACATCCAAAAAAAATTCAATGGATTCATACGGATTATCTTTTATGGAGTACCTTTTCAGATTGGACAAAAAATATAACGAAACAAGATGCCATGGTGTATTGTCGATTTGATCGGGTGGTGCTGTTGTCGGAATCAAGTAGACAGGGATTTTTACAAAAGTTTCCTCAATTAAAAGAAAAAGCCGTAGTGATTCCAAATTTGATTGACGGGGAAACGATTTTAAAGAAGGCAGAAGAACCATTTTTCTTAAAGTGGGAAGAAGGGTTGGTTCATTTTCTTACTATAGGGCGTTTAGAAAAGGAAAAGGGGTATGATCGGATTTTAGATCTCTGTGGAAAGTTACAAAAAGAGGGGTATTCTTTTTGCTGGTATCTGGTAGGAGAAGGGAAATTAAAGGAGCATTTGAAAAAAAGAATTAAAACAGAGCGATTGAAAAAACGGGTAAAATTAATAGGAGAATTGGAAAATCCCTATCCTTTGATGAAACGATGTGATTGGCTGGTTCTTCTTTCCGAATATGAAGGGACACCCGTTACGATAGATGAGGCGATGGTATTAGGTGTTCCGGTTATGACTCGAAAGGTTGGGGGGATTGCAAAACAGCTAGAAAGAGGAAAAGGGATATATCGTTTTATAACATCCGATAGGGATTTACTAGAGTGTTACAAAATAAATCGAACAAAAAAAGAAAAGCCATTTGATTATGTGGAATGGAATCAAAAGATTCTATATCAGATAAAAGAATTATTGGGATAATATCTGCAAAAGAAAGGGGAAGAGAAGATGAAAAAATTGTTATTTGTCATTAGCCAGTTATATAAAGGAGGGGCAGAAACTTCATTAGTAAATTTATTAAATCATTTAGATACCACAAAATATGAAATAGAACTTTTAATTTTAAATCAATCTCCAATCGAACATGCGGTTTCTTTGATTCCTCAAATTAATAAAAAAATTAAGGTATGTGATGCTTATCAGGAATACCAAAAAATAAATATATTGGACAGAGTACAGGCAAAATTGATTTATACTATGGAACAAAAGGGAGCATATTATCTTTCTGCATTAAATTTTGTAAGAAATAAAATATATGATTGGGCTTTTTTTATTGGAGAATGGTATAGTCCTTCTTTTGTGGCATATGAAGTACAAGCAAAGAAAAAAGCGGCATGGATTCATAATGATTTATCAGAAGCAGAATATTTTGATGCAGGGCATTATTTTTATTTTGCCGATCGCTTTGATTATTTTATTTTTGTTTCTGAAAATTCCTTGCAAGCTAGTGTAAAAAAGTATCCTTTTTTAGAGGAAAAGGCAGTTTGTATTTATAATATTAACAATGTGAGTTCTATTTTAAGACAGGCAGAGATGGAATTAAAACATTTTCCAAAGAAAGAACTGCCGGTATTATTAACTTGCGCTAATTTTAGACCGCAAAAAAATCATCTTCGTCAGGTAAAAGTAATGGCGGAATTAAAACGCAGAGGGATCGAATTTATCTGGCTGAATATTGGAGCAACGACCGATCAGGAGATTGTTCGTCAGGTAAAAGGACTTTGTAGAAAAGAACAGTTAGAGCATCAATTTTTGATTTTAGGACCAAAAGAAAATCCTTATCAATATATGAAAAGAGCAGATGCAGTAGTGGTACTTTCGGATTATGAATCTTGGTCAATGGTCATTACAGAGGCTAAAATTATTGGAACTCCGGTAATTTCCACTAAGACGTCAGGTGCTTTAGAGCAGATTGAGGATGGAAAAACAGGGCTTTTAACGGAGTTTTCGATAAAAAATATTGCAGATGTAATGGAAAAGTTTTTGAGAGATCCGGCATTGCAGAAACAGATTCGGGAAAATATTAAAAACTTTGATAATACAGCACAGATATTAAAAAGTTTTGATTCTTTTTTGGAGAATGGAAGAAGTTATACCAAAAGAAAGGCGGGGGCAAATAGTATTCTTTATATTATTGATGATATCAACTATATGGGAGGGGCGCATATTGCAACCAAATTGCAGATAAAGGAGTTTTTAAAACAGGGAAGAAAGATCACGATATTTTCTTCTAATATTCCAACATTGGATATTCGAACTGATTTAAAAGGAGTGAATTTTATTTCTTGGAAAGATTTTCGAGAGGATGTGATTTTTCATAAAAGAATATTGGATTGTTTTACAGATAAAAGAGTATCAAAAAAAGAACGTCATGATAAATTAGAGCAGTTAAAAGCAATTCGGATACAAAAAAAATCTAATTATTATGAGGAATCTGTTTTGCCAGAATTAAAACATCTTTTTTCCAATTATGAAATCCTTTGTGTGATGTCGGAAGGTTCTTCTTTTCGAAAAGCGGCAGCAGAAGCAGCTTGTAAGAAAAAGATTCAATGGATTCATATTGATTACTGCGATTGGAAAGAAAAAAGTGAATGGAATCGGAAGATAACGAAAGATGATGGAGAACTTTATAAAAAATTTGATTGTATTGTAGTACTAACCGAAACCATTCGAGAAACGTTTCTTCATTTATATCCTTATTTAGAGAAAAAGGTAGTGGTGAATCAAAATTTAATACCGGCAGAAGAAATTCAAAAAAAATCAAAGCCAATCGAATATAAAAATAAAAAGCGATTAAAATTTGTAACAGTAGGACGTATGGATAAGCAAAAAGCATATCCAAGATTAATTAAGATTTTAGCAAAATTAAAAAAAGAAGGGTATAACTTTCGCTGGAATATTATCGGAGAAGGAGATGAATATTGGTATATTCATGGTTTGATTCATGAATATGGAGTGGAAGATTGGGTGAAGCTGCTGGGAGGATTAAAGAACCCTTTTATAGAAGTAAAAAAGGCAGATGTATTTGCATTGTTATCGGACTTTGAGGGAATCCCAAATACGATTTATGAAGCATTAATTTTAGGAAAGCCTGTGTTGGCAACGGATGTAGGAGGCGTGAATACACAGATAGAAGATGGTATAAATGGTTGGTTAGTGGAGAATGATGAAAAAGAAATTGAAGATAAGTTGAAATGGCTTATGATGCATGAAGAAGCGATTACAAAAGTAAAAGAAAATAATCAAAAATATTTTTATGACAATAATAAAATTATAGAAACAAATCAAAAAATTTTTTCTTTTTAATGTAGAAAACAATATGGTATCAAGATTATAGTTTCGATATTTTATTATACCATCATTGTGTTTCAAAATTGGGATTCTATCTTGGATTTTATTATTAGAAAAAGGTGAACAAAATGAAAAAATGTTTTTTACTTGCTAATTATATTGCAATTATAATCTATCTTTTATTGCACCTTTGGCTCGCTCATGTCTATCAAACGATAGGGCAAGGAATTTTTATCTTTTGTTATTTATTTATAGCGGGAATATTAATTTATTATTTTTTTAATCAGTACATAATAAATATAATAAAACAAAAACAAATTATTTGGATTGTTTTTGTTGCCGTTTTGTCAAGTTTATTATGTATAGATAAAATAGTATTAATCTTTCCCCAAAACAATATGATTAATATTATAGCAACAGGTGAAAAAAATTTAGAATCAAATGCTGCAGAAGTATGGATTACACAAATAAAATTAGATGAAACAGAAATTTCGTTGTCTGATATAGAATTGGAAAATGGTTGGTTTTATAAGGCAGAAGAAGATGCTTTAGTATCCTATCCAGATTCACAAAGTTATACATTAAATTTAAATGTAGGATATGCAGAAGAGGCAGAAATTTTATTTATAAAACATGGTTGGTCAGGTGAGGTAAAAGTAGAAGTCAATTATAAAGAGAAAGCGATAGTGGATTTATATAACGAGGTAGGAGAGGACTATTTTTATAAATTGGAACTGGAAGGAAATACAAATATTTTATGGGTTCTTTTTTCTTTTACTATGATGACAGAAATATTTATTTTTGTTTATGGATTTCTTTTTCTGTTATATAAAATGAGAAAAAATTTTTTGTTACTTAATAAAAAAAATAACCCAAATTAGTATAGAAAATAAATTTTTGGATTTTATTTTTTGGAGATCTAGAATAGGGGTGTGCTTGTTATGTTTGCTTCTTTTTTATCGGTATTTAAAAAAGAAAATATATTACATTACATTCCTGTAATAGGTAATATCATTTCTTTATGTTTAGCAATGGCATGGCAGGATTTTAGATATGTATATTTTATAAATTTATGTGTTCCCTATATGGTTTTATTGTGTTTAGCAGATCGGAAAGTAAAGAAGATATGATTTATCTAATAAAGAATTAGGAAAGATAGAAGTGAAAATGTTATGAAAAACGAGAAAGATTTTAAAGAATTTGTAAAAAGATTTTTTATTCTTATACTTTTAGGATTATTATTAGGAAATTTATTATTTGGTTTTTATGGATTTATAAGTAAAGGAAGTGATAATCCAGATGATTTTATTATGCGTTATCGAGAAAGTAAATATCTTTTTCATGGAATTAGTCCATTTGATATTATTCATGGAAAATCAGAAGTAGATTTAGAAATAGGAACTTTATGGGATGTAGCTGGATATACTCCATGGGGAATGGCTTGTGGAATATTATTTAATTTTACGTTTCTCTCGGAAAAATACGCTCGTTTATTATTTTTTGTTTTATATATAAGTATGATGTTATTGGCAGCGTTTATTACTTATAGGATTACATTAAAAAAATATTCTAAAAAAACAAGTATGATAATTACATTGCTTATGTTGGTAATTCCGGGTTGGAGTACAGGGCTAAATTGGCTGAATTATGGAGCAATATTTGGGGCATTGTTTTATTTTAGTGTATTAATATTAGATAAAAATCCTGTTCTTGCAGGAATACTAATAGGAATTGCAGCAACGAAACCTCAATTAGCAGCTCCTTTCTATTTGGCATTATTATTAAAAAAGAAATGGAAAACATTTTTTGTATCAATTTTTGTACCTTTTACTGCATGGGGAGTTTCAATAATATTAACAGAAACATCACCTTTTTATATTCTGCAACAATTTTTTGAACTTACAAATGAATTGACGGGGCTATTAGGAAATTGGATTATCAGTTTTGATGTTTATTATAGTATCAGTTTTGGTGGAGATACATTGCAACGAATTGGTATGATTTTATGTGTTTTATTTGCATTTTATATATGGAGTATTATGAAAAAGAATAAAATAAATGATAATTTAACTTTTTTTTCTGTATCTGCTATTTTAAGCGGAATGTGGACATATTCGCAATCACATGATAGGACAGTATTAATGATAGTTATACTTTGTATTGCTGTTCGATTCGGAAGATTGGTATTTTGCGGAAAAAAATATTTATTAATCATTAGTATATTTCTTATTTCTTGTATAATTGATACGGAACGTTTTGCACAAATGCAGTCTTGTGTGATTTCAATAGGAAGTAGCACAATATTATTTTATGATTTGTTAAAATATATTACATGGTTTGCTTTATTGCTTTTTCTGGCATCTTTTTCAATAGAAACAGCAGAAAGTAGCAGATAAGCATATAGGAAAATTTTACTGTTAAAATAATAAAAGAAAGGGAAAAAAATGGATAATTATTCAAAAGTAATTATTGGCGCTGGATTATATGGTTTGTATGCAGCCCTTTTTTGTGCAAAAAGAGATGAAAACATATTGGTATTAGAATATGAAAAAGAACCATTTCAGCGTGCAACTTATATTAATCAGGCAAGAGTACATATGGGATATCACTATCCTCGTTCTTATTCTACTGCAATTAAGTCAGCAGGATATTTTGAACGGTTTTGTAAAGATTATGGATTTTGTATTCATCATAAGTTTAAACAGATTTATGCGACTTCTAAGATATTTTCATGGACAAATGCAGAACAATTTAAAAAATTTTGTACTGCAGCTGAGATAAAATGTGAGGAAGTATCCGTAAACCAATATTTTAAGGAAGAAATGTGTGATGGTGCGTTTTTAACAGAAGAATATACATATGATGCACAAATTTTAAAAAAGTATTTTTTAGAAGAATTAAGTAAATATTCAAATGTACGGATTGTATATGGAAGAGATATTCAAAAAATAGAGAAGAAAGAGAATCAGTATCAACTTACTTTATATGATAATTGGACAGTTCGAACTGATTTCATTTTAAATGCAACTTATGCAGCAATAAATCAAATTATCCGTAAATGCAGTGAAATAGAAAAGGAACAGTTTGGAATTAAATATGAATTATGTGAAATTATTTTATGTCATGTAGATGATAAACTAGAAAATATAGGAATTACTGTAATGGATGGACCTTTTTTTTCGATTATGCCATTTGGTAAGACAGGATTCCATTCTTTAACATCTGTAACTTTTACGCCACATATGACAAGCTATGAAAAAGTTCCGATATTTCCTTGTCAAATAAAGTCAAATGGGTTTTGCTCTGAGGAGCAGCTGGCAAATTGTAATAATTGTATAGAAAAACCAGAAACTGCATGGAATTATATGTCAAATTTAGCAAATAAATATATCAGAGAAGAATATGGTTTTACTTATAAACAATCTTTGTTTTCTATGAAACCAATCTTAAAGGCATCAGAAATAGATGATTCCAGACCGACTTTAATTAAGATACATACTACATTACCTACATTTGTAAGTGTTTTGTCTGGAAAAATTAATACAGTTTATGATTTGGATGAAATACTATTAAATGGAGGAAAGTAAAAATGAAACAAGATTTAACAAAGGAAAAGAATTTTATATCAGCTGTGATTTATATCTATAATAATCAAGAGGAAGTCGCAGAATTTGCTTTAGATCTCTATTCTGTATTAAAAGAAAAATTTCTTAAATTTGAAATGATTTTTGTAGATGATGCAAGTATGGATCAATCAGTGGAAATAATTCGAACGGTTACAAAAGATTTTGAAAATTGTGCAACCAGTATTCTTTCTATGAGTTATCATCAGGGAGTCGAATTGTCAATGACTGCAGGATTAGATTTATCAATCGGAGATTTTGTTTATGAATTTGATTCTGTATTTAGAGATTATAAAAAAGAATTGATAGTGGAATTGTATCAGATATCTTTAGAGGGATATGATATTGTAGGGGCTTCTCCTGAAAAAGGGCAGTCGATTTCTTCTAAGTTATTTTATAAAATTTTTAATTGGTTTGCTCATATGGAATATATGCTTCAGACAGAACGATTTCGAATTATATCAAGAAGAGCAATTAATCGAGTGAATTCTATGAGTAAGACAATACCTTACCGAAAGGCAGTTTATGCAAATTGTGGACTGCATTTAAAAAGTGTAAAATATCAAAATGAAAAAGGGAAAAAAGAAAAAAAATATGGGAGAGAAAAACGAGAACTGGCATTAAATTCTTTATTATTATTTACGGATATTGTGTATCAAATCACTAGTGTGATAACAGTTATTATGATGGGAATTACATTTATTATGGCGCTATATACCATGATAATATTTTTTACAGGAAAGCCAATTGAAGGATGGACCACACTAGCTTTGTTTATTTCGATTAGTTTTTTTGGATTGTTTGCAGTTTTAACTATGATTGTAAAATATCAGGCAGTTCTTTTGGATTTAAATTTTAAAAAGAAAACCTATACATTTGATACGATTGAAAAAATATCAAAATAGAAAGAAATTAGAAGTTAGACTTTAATAGAATAAAAAATTTATAAATGGAGATAAAAAATGGACTATTTAGTAGGAAGTACCGGGTTTGTTGGAACAAATTTAAAAATAAAGCATCATTTCGATCAAATGTTTCACTCTGCTAATATCGAACAGGCATTTGAAAAACAGCCTGATTTACTGGTTTATTCTGGAGTTCCAGCAGAGATGTTTTTAGCAAATAAAAATCCAGAAAAAGATTTGGATATAATAAAAAATGCAATAGAAATTATTCAAAAAATTAATGCAAAACAAGTAGTATTGATTTCTACGATTGCTGTTTATCAAAAGACAGATGGTGTAAATGAGGATACAGAAACAGAGTGGGAGCATATATTGCCATATGGAAGAAATCGTTGTGTTCTTGAAAAATGGGTAAAAGAAAAAATAGAAAATCATTTAATTGTACGGTTACCGGGATTATATGGTACGCACTTAAAAAAGAATTTTATTTATGATTTGATTCATCAGATTCCATCTATGTTAAAAAAAGAAATATTTTTAGAATTAGCAAAAAAAGAAAAAGAAATTGAAACTTATTATCATTTACAGGAAAATGGATTTTATCAATGTTGTGCTAAAAATAGAGAAGAAAAGATTTTTTTAAAAGAGCTTTTTGATAGGACGGGATTTTCAGCACTTTGTTTTACAGACAGTCGGGGTATTTATCAATATTATCCTTTAAAAGAACTTTGGGGACATATTGAAAAAGCACTTAAAAATGGAATTACACAGTTAAATTTGGCAGTAGAACCAGTAAAAATTAGTGAATTATATCAGAAACTTACAGGAAAACAGTTTGAAAATTTTTTAAATAAGCCTGTACCATATTATAATTATAAAACAAAATATGCGGAATTATTTGGTGGAACAAATGGTTATATCTATAATAAAGAATATATATTGGAAGATATAAAACAGTATGTAGAAAAGGAGTGGAGAAAGGAGTGGGGAGAAGATGCAGTTATCAATTTCTAATCTAGCTTGGGATATAAAATGGAATCATAAAGTTTATACATGGATGCAAAAGAAAGGATTTACTGGATTAGAAATTGCACCTACTAAAATTTTTCCTATACTTCCTTATCAGCAGTTGGAACAAGCTTTTGATTGGAAACAGAAATTGGTAAAGACTTATGGTTTGCAGATTTCTTCTATGCAGTCGATTTGGTATGGAAGACAAGAGAATTTGTTTCGAAGTGAAGAAGAAAGAGAATGGCTGTTACAATATACGAAACAAGCAATTTTATTTGCAGAGTGCTTGGAATGTAAAAATTTGGTTTTTGGTTGTCCAAGAAATCGATTTCTTGCAGAGGGTGTAGAAGCAAAGGATGCTGTTTCATTTTTTTATAAAATGGGGGAATACGCATTTTATCATAATACCGTGATTGGTATGGAAGCAAATCCGGCTATTTATCATACAAATTATATTAATTTTACAAAAGATGCTATTATGTTGATAAAGGAAGTGAAAAGCAAAGGATTTCGTCTAAATTTAGATTTAGGAACAATAATAGAAAATCAGGAAAATCTTTCTGATCTAGCAGAGTATGGAGAATTAATTCATCATGTCCATATTAGTGAACCGAATCTAAAGAAAATTATTCCAAGAAAAATTCATTTAGAATTGAAAAATTTTTTGAAAGATATTAATTATCAAGGATATCTTTCCATTGAAATGGGACAGCAAGAAGATTTAACAGCAATCGAACAGGTATTAGATTATGTAAAGGAGATTTTTGAATGATTTATAAAAAAAAGCAGGGTGTTCCAAAATTTGAATGTTTTGAATATGCAGAAAAAGCATCGGATTATTGTGTATTAATTCCGGTGATTAATGAGGGGCATCGGATTCACAAGGAACTTTTACGGGCGTATAAAGCAAATATTTATCATTATGCAGATTTGGTTTTATGTGATGGAAATTCTACAGATGGAAGCATGGAAGAAGAAAAATTAAAAAGATTAAAAGTAAATACATTATTGATAAAAAAAGATGTAGGGAAGCAGGGGGCACAGCTTCGAATGGGGATTTGGTGGGCTTTGCAGCGTGGTTATCAAGGGATTATGACAATAGATGGAAATAATAAAGATAGTATTGAAGATATCCCTCGATTTATTGAGAAATTAAAAGAAGGATATGATTTTATACAAGGCTCTCGATTTATAAAAGGAGGAAAGGCAGTTTATACACCTTGGATTCGGCTTTTTTCCGTTCGTTTGATTCATGCTCCTATTATTTCTTTGACAGCAAAACATTGGTTTACAGATACAACAAATGCTTTCCGGGGATATTCTGCAATGTATTTAAAAGATGAAAGAGTAAAACCACTGCGAGAAGTATTTATGACATATGAGCTGCTTGCATATTTATCTGTTCGGGCAACACAACTTGGTTATCGTGTATGTGAAATTCCTGTAACAAGAGTGTACCCAAAGACAGGAAAAACACCTACCAAAATTAGTTTTTTTAAAGGAAATAGTGAGCTGATAAAAATTTTATTAAAAAATTTAATAGGGGCTTATCGACCTTAAGGAGGAAAAAGTGGAAAAGGCGGTAAAAGAAAATAATTATAAATGGGGGTTGGATTTATTTCGTATCTTATGTTGTATAGGAGTATTAATTTATCATATTGCAGATGATAATTTAGATAATAAATGGACAAAATTACTTTATTTTTCTGCTGGATTTTGTATACCGGGTTTTTTTTTGCTTTCTGGTTATTTAATAGGAATAAAAGAAAATTTAACAAAAGAGTATTGTGAAAAAAAGATACAGCAAAATATAAAGAAACTAACAGGATATATTATATTTTGGACGATTTTATATTTTATATGGTATGGTCAATATTATAATTTTATTGATGAAATAGAAAAATCGGCTCTTTCTGATGGTATTTTACCGGTTGGATGGTTTTTGTTTACTTGGTTTTTATTATTGATTTTTTCTTATCCTTTTCATTATATGATGAAGAATTATTTTAAAGTATTTTTCTTATCTGTAATATTAATGATGTTTCTTCTTAATCTAGAAATAAAAAATGAGATGAATGGAGTTTATTTTATCGAAAGAAAAGTACAAGTATTATGGCTGCATATTTATATGCCATATTTTATATTAGGAATGTGTATCGGAAAAATGAAAGAACAATTGGAAAAGATAAAAATTGGGTTCGGGGGGGTAGTAGTTAGTATAGTAGCATATTGTTATTACATCAATCAAGTATATTCTTCTGAACAATATAAAATACCCGGTGATTATTATGGAATATGGTATTATTCTTTATGGCTGGTAGGATTATTTCTTTTTTTTCTTAATCTTAAAACAAAAAAGAAGTATCTGCAAATCTATACACATCATATAGCAAGTAATACATTCTCAATTTATATGATGCATTTTCCTATACTTATTTATCTTACGAGAAATAATCCTATTACTAATTTTAAGTAGGTGATTGGTTATATTTTATTATTATTTATTATAATAAATATATTAACAGAGATTTTTAGAAAATTACCAGTTTTTAGAAAACTGGTTTTGTAAAAAGGATGAAAAAGAATGAAAAAAATAAAAAAGATAGGTTTAAAGTTCTATCAAATAATATATAAAAATCAAATAATTATATTGTCTATTTGTGTTGCTGCCTTACTTGGTATAGTATGGTCTGTAATTAATACAAAATACATAGATTATAATCCTATTAATGGCGATTTTCAAAATTATAATCCTGTTAGAAGGTTATTAAGCGGACAAATTCCCTTTAAAGATTTTTCTGTATATTTAGGGTGTGGACAATTATATTTAGAAGCCTTTTTATTGTCTATAATTGGTAATACATTTAAAAATAGTTTATGTTCTATGTATTTTCTTAGTGTATTTTGTTTTTGGATTAGCATTATGGTAGTAGTATTTTTAGTAACGAAATCAAAATTTTTTGCTATATTGTCTGCTAATATTTTAATTTTTTTTAATATCGCCCGTCCAGCGTTTTTTGTTAATAATATGGTAGCAGAATTGTGGGAAGGTTTTAATGCCGGAATTATTCCCGGAAATTCGGCAAGACTGATAAGAGCATTTGTTACTATTTTATTAGCATGGATTATACTTTTAAGAATAAAAAAAGTATATTATAAGAAGAATAAAATAGAAGAGGTTACCTTTTTTATTGCATTTATTTCCGGGATAATGTTATTATGGAGCAATGATTATGGAGTGGTTACTTCTTTTTCTATGGGCTTTGTATATTTAGTAATTATTTTTAAATGCTTTTGGAAGGACTGGAAATTGATATTAAAACAAGTCGGAATTTATATCCCTAGCTATTTAGTAGGAATGATAATTTCTATCCTTTTTGTGACAAAGTTCCATATAAAAGATTGGTTTCTATTTATGTTTGGAGTTGGTAAATATCAGCAGTGGTATTACGAAACACAGATTCCATTTAAAACATATTATATATATGAAATAAACAGTTCAATTTTATCAATTTTATCTTTATTTTTAGCATTGTACTATTTATTTCGAATTATAAAAGAAAAAACGTTTCGTTTTAACATAGATAATTTTATACAAAATGGATTGCTGGCATATTTATTTCTCACAGTATTTTTAGGAACAAATTTTTATCATTTGTTATCTGGGGGGGTATCAGAAGAACTTTTACAGGTTGTATTAGCGGGATATGGAATAGGAATACTTACAAAACAGATAACAAAAATTAATAGAAAAACTGTTTCAAAAATTCTTATGGTAGTAAATTTATTTATGATAGTATATAGTATTTCGAATCTATATTATTTTATTATGCAAAATAATATTACATATGGTTATCAATATATAGGAGGAAAAATAGATGCTTATTTAAATGACTCAAAAGCAGAAAGTTTAAAAACAGTACAGGAAAAATTGAATGGTAAAGCGGTATTTTCTACTTATGCATCAGCAGTAGAAGCATATATGGATTTTTTTCAACCTACAAAATATGACTATATTATACATGTATTAGGAGATCGTGCCAGAAAAGAATATATTGATATTTTTATACAGGGAAATTATGATTATGTTGCTACAATAAGAGAGGATTATACACCATGGGAATATTGGATAAGAAATGCAAATTGGTTTTTTTATCGAGAATTGTATGCAGAATATATACCTGATTTTTCAACAGATTATCAATTATACTGGAAAAAAGGAAACGTTTCCATTTATAAAGAAATGCCGGTTATAGAGGTAGAAAAAATAGAAGATAAAATAAAAATTGTGTTAAAATATAAAGAAGCGATTGATGCAGTAGCAGATGTAAGGCTTGTTTATAATACAGAATATAAATTTCCGTTTTATCAGACAGGAGCATTTAAAAAGATGATACATGTAGATTCCGTTTCCCAAAAAAATATATTGCAGAGTACAGAAAAAATATATGCAGATTTTTTTATACCAGAAGAAGCAGATCCATATTATATACCTATAACAATAATAGACGGATATGGAGAGGTTATTTTAGATGGTGTCCCATTGAATCAAGTTAAAATCAATATAACAGATGTTGTAGTAAAAAATATATTTTTTATTAAATGAAAAAAATATAAATTAAAACTTTTGTATATTATACATTTAGATTACAACTTTTGAAACTTCTTGAATCTTGATAAAATATAGTCTTCTACAATTAGGATATAAAACATTCTCGAAAATCAGAAAAAATGAATGAAACAATTTTTCAGAAAGCCATAATATGACTTTGTTTAAAATAGGGTTTATCTTCTTACGCAAGATTATTCTAATTCTCTGAAGTCAAAAACAGCGGAAATGATGCCACTGTTTTTGGCTGCTCTATACTGTTTGAAGTTTCGCAAGTTGCTCTGCATCCTCAACTCTAAGACCAGAATATTTTGCAATTTTATCGATGGATAATTCCCTGTCTTTTAATTTTATAGGGCAGACGCCCACATGAAATAAGTTGCCGGAAATAGCCTAAATTAATCATCAGATTGTACAAGCCGACTATTTATGAATAGGTATAGCTGAACTGTTACAATAGAAGAATTGAATTTAGAAATTTTCCGTCGCATTATTGAAAGAAATATGATATACTGTTGCTATTCATAAAGTATGGCTTTTATTGGCATATATAGAAAAATTATTTTTTATATAAATTTTCTGCTGCCTGCCAGTACAGTCAATAGAAAAATAGAAATGAGGAAATAGCGATGGAACAGAAAAGACCAAGATCCAGAGAAAAAAATGTGACAAGTGGGGGAAAAGGAGTTTATAAACGGGGAGAGGGGTTAAACAGCGGTTCAGTAGGAAATGCAGGAGGAAGCAGCAGTTCTTCTAATCAAAGAAGTTCTCCTAATAAGTCCGTAAACTACAATAATGGAAGAAAAAGTCCGATTGTTATCATTTTGATTTTATTGTTGATTGCTTTCGGGCGAGGAGGTTTAAGTCTGCTGCCGGCAAACTCACCAGAAACAGAATCCTCTTATCCTGTAAATTCTTCTGGAAATACAGGAAATGCTAATACCGGAAACAGTAATAACAGTACAACAGGCAGTTTGGGAAGTCTTTTTTCAAGCGGATTTGGTTCTTCTTATAACAATACCGGATGGGCAAATACAGCCAATACCGGACAGCTAGATACTTCTGTAGCTGCAGGGGCACAAAAAAAATATACGCAGATTTTAGGAAATGGAAAAGACACCGTTACTATTATGGTCTATATGTGCGGAACGGATTTGGAATCAAAACATGGGATGGCAACATCTGATTTACAGGAGATGATGGCAGCCAATTTAGGAGAAAATATCAATTTGCTTGTCTATACCGGAGGATGTACCGATTGGCGCAATAATGTAATAAGCAGCCGAACCAATCAAATCTATCAAATAAAAAATGGAAGCCTAATCTGCCATGTAGAAAATGCGGGGCAGGAATCTATGACAAACCCGGATACCCTGACAGGGTTTATTCAATGGTGTAAAGAGCATTTCCCGGCAAACCGCAATGAA
This sequence comes from uncultured Lachnospiraceae bacterium, assembly GCA_910585855.1. Lineage (GTDB taxonomy): Bacteria > Bacillota > Clostridia > Lachnospirales > Lachnospiraceae > MGBC114844. The sequence goes on from CAJUGZ010000016.1 coordinate 21,799, forward strand.
TTGATTTTTTGGGATCATGGCGGTGGTTCTGTCAGTGGATATGGATACGATCAAAAATATCCTCGCAGTGGTTCTATGAATTTGGCAGGTATCAGCCAGGCACTGCAAAAAGCAGGTATGACCTTTGATTTTATCGGTTTTGATGCCTGTTTAATGGCAACCGCAGAAAATGCTTTAATGCTGACAAAATATGGGGACTATTTAATTGCTTCGGAAGAAACAGAACCGGGGGTAGGCTGGTATTATACTGATTGGCTGACTGATTTTGGAAAAAATCCTTCTATGTCTACGATTGAATTAGGCAAACAGATTGCAGATGATTTTGTAGATACCTGTGCAAAAAAATGCCGTGGACAAAAGACAACTCTTTCCGTAGTAGATTTAGCGGAATTAAAAGCGACTCTGCCGGAGCGATTGGCAGATTTTTCCCGTGAAACAAGTTCACTTTTGCAGAAAGAAGAGTATCAGACTGTTTCAAAAGCACGCTATAATACAAGAGAATTTGCGCAGTCTTCTAAAATCGATCAGGTCGATTTAGTGCATTTAGCTTCCAATATGGGAACAAAAGAGGGAAAAGCCTTGGCAGATGCAGTACTTGGGGCAGTAAAATATAACAGAACTTCTTCTAATATGACTAATGCATACGGCTTGTCTATCTATTTCCCATATCAAAAAACATCTTCTGTCGATCAGGCGGTACGCACCTATCAGCAGATTGGAATGGATGAAGAGTACAGCCGTTGTATACAGGCGTTTGCCAGCTTGGAGGTCAGCGGACAAGTGGCAGCAGGCGGTACTTCCTCTCCATTATCCTCTTTATTTGGAGAAGCAGGAAGCTCCGGTGCAGGTTCTTCTGCTGCAATTTTAGAATTACTGGGAAGTTTTTTATCCAGTGATTTCAGCAGTATATCTGGACTAGACAGTTCCAATATCAGCTTCTTATCCGATCGTGCATTAGATACAGAAAGTACAGCAGAATATCTGGCTACACATCGTTTTGATGCCTCTGCACTGCAGTGGCAGACGAAATCAGACGAAACCCATTATATGACACTGCCGGAAGAACAGTGGGAATTGGTACAGAGTTTGGAATTAAATCTATTTTATGACGATGGAGAAGGATATATTGATTTAGGATGGGATAATGTATTTTCTTTTGATGAAAATGGTGCTTTAATAGGAGATACCGATCGTACTTGGTTAGCAATCAATGGACAGCCTGTCGCCTATTACTATATAAACACGATAGAAGAAGGAGAAACCTATACGATTACCGGACGAGTACCAACTCTGTTAAACGGGCAGCGGGTGGATTTACTGCTGGTATTTGACAGCGAAACACCTTATGGATATATCGCCGGAGCAAGTTATGACTATATAGAAGAAGAAACCGAAACAATAGCCAAAAATCTAACAGAACTGCAGCCCGGAGATACATTAGAATTTCTCTGTGACTATTATTCTTATAACGGGGAATATCAAGACAGTTATTATCTAGGAGAAGCAATGACTGTAACAGATGAAATGATAATCAGTAATGTAGATGTAGGAGAAGGAGCGGTACGGGCAATGTATCGTTTTACCGATATCTACAATCAAAGCTATTGGACACCGGCACTGATCCAATAAATTAGCTAAGAAGCTGTAGGAAAATAAGAAAGCAGGTCTACAAAAAGTTATCAAAGCAGACCTGCCTTCTATTTTAATGATTCCTTCTAAATTTAATCTCCTCCCGGACCATCCTTTCTTGGACGTGTTGATTCTGGAAGGGGCTCTACGGTTTCCGTTTTATTTTGCAAATCGATTTCTGGAATATTTCCGTCATCATAAATATTTCTTGCTTTTTCTTGTTCTGAAATATTTTTATCTGTCATATTCTTACACCATCCTTTCAAATATAGGATGTGAAAATAAAATATTTTTATTCTGTTTTTAGAAAATCTTTTCGCATAGGGGAGAAGACATCTACTAATTTGCCAGCCTCTAGACAAGTTACACCGTGTGTTATATCAGACGGCATATAAACACTGTCCCCTTTGTTGACAATCTTTGTTTCATCTCCTATGGTAAAGGAAAAACTTCCTTCAGCAATATAAGTGATTTGGAGATGTGTATGAGAATGGAAATTGCCTTTTGCCCCTTTTTCAAAGGTAATTTCACACATCATCAATTCTTCAGAATAACATAAAATTTTTCTTGTTACTCCGGGTTCACATGGGGTTTCCTGAATTTCTTGATTATAAACAAACATATAATATACCTCCTTATTTTTTTATTATATTATAATTTTTTTCACCAACCTCTGCAAGCTGTTTCTGTCCAACAAATTTTTGAAGTATGGCTATATTTTTTCAATGGGATGACGTATACTGGAGTCAGTATAAAATATCATTTGGAGGTGATATAAATATGAGTACAGAAACATCTTCACAGGATTTTGCAATCAAAAGATGGTGTTTTTTTGTGGTTTTCTGGCCTTTGTTATGTTTTGTTTTTGCTGGAATTATAGTATGTCAATCTGGGCTGGAAATTGAGAAGCGTGTGGCTGGAGCAGGGTTTGCAGTAATTCCGTTAATTTTCTTTGCTGTAGGGATGAGTATACGCCGCCGTCTGCTGAAAGAACGCAGATATGCCACTGCATTTACTATGGCAACTGTTGTTTCTATAAAGCATAGTCCTATGATGTCAGGAGGAAATAAAAGTGCGTATTTCCCCATATATGAATTTCAAATTGAGGAAAAGAAATATCATGTTAAATCTCCAAGCGGATATAGCAGCAGTTGTGTAAGTAAAGGCCAACAGGTGGAGTTATATTATAATCCGAAAGATCCCTTATTGTTTTATGTTCCCATTATGCAAAAACGTGATAATCGTTGGGCAGTGCTTTTATGCGGAATAGGTATTGTATACCCAATAGTTGGTCTGGTACATATTTTATCTTTGTTGTAAGAAAACCAAAACAATAACAATCAGCAAAAAAACGGTATAACATAATAATTTTATTAAAATATATAAGGAAAATACATTAAAATTAATCTATGATAGAGAGTAAGAGGACAAAATATAAATTTGATAGAAAAAGGAGAATAAAATGGAAATTATTTTTGATAAGTTGTACCGATATGATAGAACCGTTCTTAGCTATATTGCAATTCCAGTAAAAGAGGGAGAACTTTATAGTTTAGAAAATGTACAGATTCTTCAGAAAGGCAATGCTGTTCCGATTCAAAAGAAAGTAACCAGTCGTTATGCAGATGGATCGATTCGGTATATGCTGCTCCGATTTTTAGCAGATTTGCCGGGGAATAAACGGGAAATTTTAACTTGTGATTTTCATTCTGAAAAAAAGCCAAGACAGACAGAGTTAAGTTGTCAGTCTGCAACGGATGGTTTTTTGATTCGAAATCGTTTTTTAACAGTTGTGCTTTTACATCAAACAGAACATTTATTTTCTTCTGTTCAGACAGCAGATAAGGTCTATCAAGCAGAACAGTTTTTTGGTCCTTATTTAAAAGACGAAAAGAATAGGGAATATCATATGTTGTTTGAAGATTGGGTAGTAAAAGAGCAAGGAGATCTTTATATTCGAATTGGATGCAGAGGGACAGCCGTTTGCAAAGAGGTTCAAAAAGATATAGATCCGATTACTTTTGAATGTAATTTGGATTTTTATGCCGAAAGTCAGGATATTGAGGTTGCTTTTCGGCTTATCAATTCAACGGAGGAGTTGCTTTCTATTCGGTCTTTTGGATTTGCTTTACTTTCTAAGGCAGGGGGAGGAGAATGTTTGGACTGGACACTTTCTTCTGGAAAAGAGGCGGAAGTGGATTCGACTGGGTGCGGGGATCGCAGAGAAAGTTTTTATCAAGAAGGGATTTTTGAAACAACCGGAATAAAAGAACTTCCTTCGATTGAAAAGCAGATTGGGGTGGATACGGTTCGTACTTGTGTAGGACGTTCTAATTATAAGACAAAATTTTTGATTGGACAAGACGGACGAGCAGTAGATTTTACGATAGATGCAAATAGTCTGATTCAAGAAGCCAATGAACATTATGCAGAGGTATTTTATGGTACTTTTTTTTTTTTTTTT
>CAJUGZ010000016.1:25901-29139 GCA_910585855.1 uncultured Lachnospiraceae bacterium
GGCATCGATCCTATAGAAATGGAAAGCGGAATGTCAAGAGAGCAGAAGTTTTTGCTGCATTTTCATTCGGCAGAGGAAAGTTTAACAGAAATTGATCATCAGAGTTTGATGTATCAAATGAAAGATCGTCCGTTTATTCGACCAGAAGTATTTCAGGATGCTAAAGTAATGCCGGATATTTTTTTAGATCCAAGTGAGCAAAAGGCAGAGGTGGAAATTGCATTGATTGGAAGATGTGACGGACACGGCAGAAGTTATGGTATGATGTGCTGGGGAGATACACCAGATATGAATTATACTACACAGGGGCGTGGAAAAGGCATGCTGGTCTGGGGAAATAATGAATATGATTTTCCTCATGCCTGTGCGATGCAGTATGCCCGAACTGGGGAACGCCGTTTTATGGATTATATGCTGACAGCGGCACAGCACTGGATGGATGTGGATATATGCCATTACAGTAAAAATCCGCTTTTGCTTGGCGGTCAGTGGGAACATACCAGACGGCATGTAAAAGACGGGGTGATGGTTTGTTCCCATGAATGGGTGGAAGGGCTTTTGGATTACTATCATTTTACCGGGGATGAAAGAGGATTTCAAACAGCAGTCGGGATTGGGGAAAATGTGCTTGCTCTGTTGGAAACGCCGATGTATCAGACTGCAGGGGAAAGCAATGCACGGGAAACCGGATGGGCGCTTCGTACACTGACTGCGCTTTATATAGAAACACAGGATAAAAAATGGCTGGAAAAATGTGAATGGATTGTACGGCAGTTTATGGTTTGGAAAGAGGAATACGGTGAGTGGCTTGCTCCTTATACGGATAATACACTGATACGGGTGGGATTTATGATATCGGTAGCGATTGGCAGTTTAATGCGGTATTACCGAATTGCTCCGTCAGAAGAGTTAAAACAGCTTTTGTTAGATGCAGTAGATGACTTAGTGGAGCATGCGATGCTGCCATGCGGTTTATTTTATTATAAAGAACTGCCTAGTTTAAATCGGCTTGGAACAAATACGCTGCTTTTGGAAGCTTTGACGATTGCCTATGAATTAAGTGGGGATACTGCTTATTTGCGCTATGGAAAACTGACATTTGAACGTGCAGTTCGGGAAGCTGTTCCAAGTACAGGAGGGGCAAAACGACATGTGGAAGATGCGGTATTGACCAATGGTGCGGCAACGAAAAATTTTGCACAGAGTTTTCTGCCGCTTACGTTATATTATACTGCTTTGGTAAAAGAAAAAATGATTTAAATAAAGGGCAAGGGGGTTTGGAAATTAGAATCAGGTCTAGGATCACAGCTTGATGCATATATTATAAGGAAAAAAGTATAGAAAATAGATAAAGTCAGACAGGGAGGGATTTTGTGGATTCGTTTGATTTATATCAGGATATTAGTACCCGTACAGGCGGGGAAATCTACATAGGTGTGGTCGGACCGGTTCGAACGGGAAAGTCTACTTTTATTAAGCGTTTTATGGATCTCTTAGTGCTTCCGGCGATGGAAGATGAATATGTAAAAAATCAGACAAGAGATGAACTTCCTCAGAGTGCAGCGGGGAAGATGATTATGACAACCGAGCCGAAATTTATTCCAAAAGAGGCGGCTAAGGTGAAACTTTCAGATGATATTGAAGTTAAGATGAGGCTGATTGACTGTGTAGGGTTTATGGTGGACGGGGCACAGGGGCATGTGGAAAACCAGTCGGAACGAATGGTGAAAACGCCTTGGTTTGACTATGAAATTCCTTTTAGTCAGGCAGCGGAAATTGGTACAGAAAAGGTAATTAATGACCATGCTACAATAGGAATGGTTATCACAGCGGATGGATCATTTGGAGATATTCCAAAGGAAAATTATCGTCCGGCTTTAGAAAAAACGGTCAGTGAATTAAAACAGCTTGGGAAGCCTTTTGTTATTATATTAAATTCCAATCGTCCGTATTCGCAGGAAACCGGAGATTTGGCAAGAGAGATGGAAAAAGAGTATCAGTCTACTGTAATTCCCTTAAATTGTGAACAGTTAAAATTGGAGGATATTCGAAGGATACTGGAATTGATTTTAATGGAATTTCCGATTACGGAACTTGGACTTTCGATTCCGAAATGGGCGGAGATGCTTCCTGTGACTCATCCGTTAAAGCAGGCACTTCTGCAGGTAATGAAGAAGCTTTTACAGGGAATTTCTTATATGAAAGATGTGACAAAGGCAGTTTTTTCTTCTCTTTCTGACAGCGAATATATTACTGATGTACGATTAGAATCGATGGATATGGCGGATGGAAGTATTCGTCTGATAGTGAGTACTTCGGATTCTTATTATTATGAGCTTTTAACGGATTTAAGCGGAACAGAAATTCGGGGGGAATATCAATTAGTACATACTTTAAAGGAATTGTCAGAGAAAAAAAGGGAATATGAAAAGGTAGCAGGAGCAATGGAATCTGTACGGCGATCTGGATATGGAGTGGTAGCACCTTCCAAAGAGGAAATTGTGCTGGAAGAGCCGCAGGTGATTCGACATGGAAATAAATTTGGGGTAAAAATGAATGCGGAATGTCCTTCTATTCATATGATTAAGGCAAATATTCATACGGAGATTGCACCGATTGTTGGAAGTGAAGAACAGGCAAATGATCTGATTCGATTTATTCGGGAAAGCGCAGATATGCGGGATGGTGGAATTTGGGATGCCAATATTTTTGGAAAGTCGATTGAGGAAATTGTGGACGATGGGATACGGGCGAAGATACATGTGATTACGGAGGAAAGTCAGATTAAATTGCAGGAGAGTATGCAGAAGATTATTAATGACAGCCGGGGTGGACTTATTTGTATTATTATTTGAGGTGGATGTGGGACATAAGACATTGGATGCCGGACGCTGAAATTCAAAGAGAGGTCTGCTTCGGGTTCGCTTGCGCTTAGCATTTCCTCGTAGCGGGCACTAAGGCATGAAAATACTATGCCTAAGTGCCGACGGGAAATGATAACCCTTCGCAGACCTCTCTTTGAATTCCGGCTGTGTATACCAAGAGAGGCGTGAATGATTTTTATGCATCTTAGTATCTGTGTACTAAGATGTATTTTTTTATGTATGGAAAAACTTAGGAAAAAATGCAAAATAGGTTGTTTTCTAGCTAGAATTTATATATAATATAAGTGGAAGTGAGGTGTATATAAAATGACAATAGATACAAACACAATGATTTCAATTACAGAAGCAAATCA